>CACZHN010000005.1:356-28361 GCA_902780985.1 uncultured Lachnospiraceae bacterium
CTTCTCACCGCGGGACTCATCATGTCTGCTTATATAAAATGTATCCTGCTCGTCCTTTGCAGGATGATCTTCAGGAATGTTGAGAAGCTTGAAGTTCATTCTGTCGTACTCAATCTCAGGTCCTTCAACTACTTCGTAACCCATTCCGATAAATACTCTCTCAAGGTCCTCAAGAGCTATCTGGTTAGGATGCTTATGGCCACGCTGAACTCTTGTTCCCGGTCTTGTAACATCCAGCCATTCTGTCTGCATCTTCTTCTCGATAACCTTAGCCTTAAGTTCCTGCTTCTTCTCTGTGATGGCTGCTTCAAGAGCATCTCTTACAGAGTTTACCATCTGACCTACACGAGGTCTTTCTTCCGGAGCCACGTCCTTCATACTCTTAAGGATATTTGTGAGCTCACCCTTCTTACCGAGCACCGATACTCTGATCTCATCGAGTGCTTCCGGAGTAAGCGATTCGGCAATGTGCTTTTCGGCTGCCTCTCTGATCTTCTCAAGCATTTCCTTCATTTCTTATTCCTCCTGTGAAATAAAACAAAAGTCCCTGCATAGGTTTTATCCTATGCAGGGACGAATAATCTTCCGTGGTACCACCCTGATTCCGCGATCAAAGCTCATATCGCGACTCTCATTAAGAGTTTTACGTTCTCCAACGTTCCAAACTACGCAGCATACGCCTTCATATGGAAAGCTCCGGTGTGAAGATGATGTATAGTTCTGTCCGGTAGGGCTTTCAGCCGGTGACCCCAACCTCTCTGATGACGAATGAGCCTGAAAATCAGCCTCCTATACACTTGTTGCACCATCTAAGCATGTTCTCTGTTTATTTATTGTGATATTATGACTTAACGCTCACTCAAAGTCAAGTAGGAATTTTTATTCGTTAAATTGTTGCAACTTCGATTCCCAGAGGTTCGCATACCTTCTTGATCTTATCGATATTCGTTGTCATAACCGTCATTTTCTTAAGATTCGGGAACTGCTTTAACTCGGCTTCGCTTAACTTGTCTAAGTCAAAGCGCTCATCTTCACCGTCCCAACATGGCGCGATATTCAGATAAATATTGTTTCCGCCGTCCATGAGGATACGTTCCACCTTTTCGGCCATACTTACGGGAATCGGAAGTTCCTTGAAGAAGTTCACCGCGCCTCTTACATTTTTAATTGTATCAAGATTCCACTTCGCCTTCTTGAATTGGGCATAATCGTAAATGTCGAAATACGGCTTCAGTACCTCCTGCTCATACATCAATTCCTGGATTACCGCAAGCTTGAAATTGAAGTTGTCGAAAACCAGACATTCCTCATCAGGCTGTTCGATATTATAGTTCTCCGTAGACTTCGGTCTTCTCGGCTTGAAAGATATGATCACATTTTTCAGGAGCAGATCACCGTCGTAATTAGGATCCGAATCTTCACCTCTTATATATGCTCCCACATGAGCAAATTCACTTTCTCCCTCGGAGTTCGTCACATATGCCTGATAGCATCCGTAATATTGATTAAAGTATTTGTTTTCAGGCTGATATCCGCCGTTAAAGGTCAGATTTCCCTTAAATAAACTGTGAGGATAATAATCCGGATTCTTATGCTTTGTCATTTCCTGCAGTGTATCCTGTTTATCGGAAACATACAAAGTCAAAGATGTTATCTTATGTTCTTCATCTATATAAGCTTTCTGTTTTTTTAAATACATCGGAGAATTCTTATCCTCAAAGAACAGCCCCTGATCATCATATATATACAGAGTCCCCCAGTCTTCTACCAGCACACGGGAAGCTTCACCCATAACGGATTTAACCTCTTCATAAGACATAGGGAATCGGAGTTCCTTACCGTCTATAGTTATCTCATAATTCAAAATATCAATATGCATACCTGTCTCCTCTTTTCGGTTTAAATACTTTCAATAGCAATATATTATCACATCTCAAATGATTTCTTCTACAGCAATGTTAGTTCTTTGACACAGTGATTTGCATATAGTAAAATAACTCTATGGGTTAAATTGTGTATTCAGGGAGGGTTACGATGAAGCTGAATGAACTCTTGGATTTTGATGATATAGTTATACAGTGCCATGACAATCCGGATGCGGATGCACTGGCATCGGGCTTTGCGCTTTACTGGTATTTCGTACAGAACAACAAGAAGCCCTCATTCATTTACAGCGGTAAAAACCGGATCCATAAAAGCAATCTTATGATCATGCTGGATGAGCTGTCTATTCCCGTTACTTACGTGGAAAAGTTAAACAGACGTCCGGAACTTCTCGTTACGGTAGACTGCCAGTACGGACAGAAAAACGTAACTGCTGCGGAAGCCGAAAATGTGGCCATCATCGACCACCATCAATGTACCGTACAAACTCCCGAACTTACAGAGATAAGAAGCAATATAGGAAGCTGTTCCACAGTTATATGGGACATGATAAGAGCCGAGGGCTATGACCTTACATTTGAGAAGGCTGTGTCCACCGCGCTTTACTACGGTCTTTATACGGATACCAACCGTTTTTCCGAGATATCCCATCCTCTGGACAGAGATATGATAGATTCTCTTGTAGTCAACAAGAGCCTTATAACCGAAATGAGCAACTCAAACATTTCCCTGGATGAACTCATGATCACAGGAAGAGCTATTCTGGGATACGATTATTACGAGCAGTATAAATATCTGATAATCCATGCGGAGAAATGCGATCCGAATATTCTCGGTGTCATCAGTGATTTCTCCATGGAGACCACCGGTGTGGACGTGTGTCTGGCTTACTTCGAATCTCCGGAAGATATCAAGTTTTCGGTAAGAAGCTGCACCAAGGAAGTTCATGCCAACGAAGTTGCCGAGTTCCTGGCATCGGGTATCGGCGGTGGCGGCGGCCATATGAGAAAAGCAGGCGGCTCGATCCGTCCGGAAAAGCTTTCATCCGCCAAGGAATATGATGAATCTTACCCTGAAAACGAAAGAGTTAAGGAACTCTTTAAATCAAGACTGGATATCTATTTCGAAAGATATGAGATCATCTATGCAAAAGATACGGAAATGAACATTTCCGAAATGAAGAAGTACGAGAAGCAGCCTCAGGAGCTGGGCTACGTCAAGCTTACCGATGTCTTCCCTGTTAATTCCATGCTGGAGATACGCACTCTTGAAGGTGATGTCAATATAAGACTCAACGATGACAAGTATCTTATGATAGGTCTCGAGGGCGAGATCTACCCGATCACAAGAGAGAAGCTTCATACAAGCTATAAGACTACCGGCAAACCGTATCAGAGGGAATTTGAATACGAGCCGAGTGTAACCAATGTTTTCACCGGTGAGAAGAAGAGCGTTATGGCTTTTGCAAAGGGTGTCATAAGTGCAGGCAAGGCACGCATTTACGCAAAGCCTCTTGAGCACTATATCAAGCTTTTCACTTCCTGGGATGAAGAAAAGTATTATGCCGGAGAACCGGGGGACTATATCGCGGTCAGAGAAGATGACCCTCATGATATATATATAATAAACAGCCGGCTTTTCGACCGGCTGTATAAAGAAGTTTAATATTTAGTTTTCATCGGTATTACCGATACCGTAAACGGATTTTTGCTCCTCGGTCAGTTCCTGACCCTGGAGTATTTCCTTTGCCTTTTCTATCAGTTCTTCGGTGGTGTAATGCTCGAAATATCCGACCTGCTTTGTGGTCCTTGACGGCAGTGCCACACTGATGAATCGATCTGTTCCCGCATGGTGTCCTATGCAGTAATCCAGCTGAGCCAGCTCGATCCAGCTTGTCATATCATAAATATTAAGAGACGATTCTGTCTGCAGATATAACAGATTATTCTCATAGTCCTTTTCAAATGTATAATCCTCGGATACCGAAACACTCGACAGATCCGACTTTCCGATAAAGCTTCCGTCCTCAGACGAATATCTGTACAGTGAGCCGTCGCTGTATACAACAAGTATCACTGTACTTCCCGTTGTAGGATCTTTTACAAAACCGAATCCGCGAGGCATAAGTCCCGGACATTTTATCGGAAAACATACTTTTCCGTCGGCATTCACCAGTAATATGATTTTCTTATCACTTACAAGAATTCTTCCGGTATCTTCGTCCGTGCCGATCATTGATGTGCCATTCCAGAAATCCGGTAATGTAACATCCATGACTTCTCCCGATTCCGTATTTACCAATTTGTCCGCTTCTTTATTCTGAATATATACCCTCTTGCTTTCAGGAAAATATACCGGTGCTACAAAAGAGTATATACTCTTATCGGACACGGTAAAATCCACACTTACTTTCATTTTGACATCATATATAGTAAGCACCGATTCCCATGACTCTCCGGCATGAGTATAGTATATCTTTCCGTCCCTGAATCCGGATGAGTTTTCAAGATTCGAATTAATATCGGTAAATTTTACCGTCTCACCTTTACCGTTCTTGATCTTTATGGTTACAAGATAATTCCCGTCTTCACGTTTTTCCATCACGTAAATATTTTCTTTATCCGAACCCAGAATAAATCTGTCAAACCATGAGGCGTCGCCTTCGAATTTAAACTTTGATACAGTCTCAAAATCTTCAAGGTTTAATATCGTCATTACATTTTCCGCATCACTGGTCGACCATAATGCAACAACATCATCACCCTTATAATATGAGAGCAGACCTTCAAATTCTAATCCGTGACTGAACTCCGTCCACTGATGATCGTATTCGTGAACACCGTAATACAGAATTTCCTTACCCAGCTGCTTGAGAACATATGCGCCGTTACCTATCGTAACTTTCTTAAGATCATCCGTAAAATAATGGTTGCCTATCAAAGCATCCGTTCCCATATCCGGATTAGGATAGAAATATCCTCCTCCCTCGGAAATGTAAAGAGGATATCCGTTTCCGTCATTATCGCTCATATTTACGATCGAATCATTGACATTATGTTTATACAGACATTCTCCCGTATTGATATCATACATACATGCTATATTTCCGCTGTAGTATGCCACACTGTTTGTTTTCGGCAGATACATGAATTCATTGTTTATCATTACATCATTACTGGAAAACTCGGATTTCCAGTAATCCGTCAGATCCGCAGGATTAATGCATCTTATATCTACGTTATCCGTAGACAGAAATGTCAGATTTCCGTAGGATGAGTTGGACTCCGATCCTATGACACTGGATGCCAGCATGAGCTTGGTATCATCCACCCAGTAAATAGTCTTTATAAATTCGTTACTCTCTTCGGTAACCTTAATCTTGTCATCCTTAAGGTCCATTATCCCGAGACAATACGTATTGTAGTCCGGAGATACTCTCATAGCTACATGAGTATTGTCAGGAGAAAGCTGATATTCATATACGGAACTGCCGCCCCATGATTCAACTACATTTATCGGATGATTCTTTATGATATCTCCGTTCACTTCACTGATCTCGGTTAAGAAGAAATCTCCCGCCTGCTCGGTTTCAATATAAAACGACTGCGACTTTGAAATTTCCGCATCGTCCCCCGTAAACCTGAAGCTGTCTTTCTTGATCTCCCACTGAACGCTGCCGTCTCTCGGACTGTAGGCAGTCAGCTTGTGCACGTTCCACACAAGAAGATAATTGTTGGAACAATACTTTATTCCGTCCACTCCGTCGGAACCCGGAGTCAGATCCAATATCTGTTCATGACTTGTGGTATTCCACAATGCCACGGATCCCGCACTGTCATAAGCCGCCAGGGTCTTTCCGTCCGGAGAAAGCTCAAATGCTCTTATATCCTGAGGCATTCTGTAATTCCATGCCGCAAAAATATTGTCACTGGTATCCGGAATGTATGCAAGAGTCGCTTCCGTTAAAGCACGTGTCGCTTCCGGTGTGACAGGACGTACATCGGTCTCATCCTTCGGAAGTGATTCCAGTGCCAGCTGAAGCGCGGTTATACGGTCTTCTTCTTCAAGGCGGTTCAGGGATTCATTTGCAAGATACTTGGACTGATTCTTCAGCGACTCCAGATAATTCTTTTTCACCTGGGCATTGGCATATACCATATATCCGCTGAATGCAGCGGCACCTAAAGTAACTGCCGCCGAAATGATTCCCATTTTTCTCATGGTATACTGTCTGCGGCGGTTCATAAGCTCATCATAAGAACAACCTATGATAGCACTGGCCAGTCGCGGCAGTTCAACCTTCTTCGCCTTGGAAAAAGGCATACGAAAATCACAGGAAAGCGGCTCGATATCGTGACGTACAAGCTGCATCCTTCCCGTGCTGTCTGTTACATAATGTTCATCATATTGAAGTATTTCGGGAATAACTTCATATGGGTCTTCACCGTCAACAAGAACCGTGAGGATCTGGTTCTTTGTATGATTTCTCAGAAAGAACTCTATCTCACGCTGTACCCATATGGATTCTTTGGTACTGGTGGAACATATAACGATAAGATAATCCGAAACCTCCAGCGCATGTGAAATGGTATCGGTCAGATTACTGGTAATAGGCAGTTCGTCCTTATCACGGAATATACGCTGTATCCTCTTCTTACCCGTCTGCTTCTGAATCTTACGAGGAATATGAAAATGCTCGAGACTCCGCTGTACGGTTTCGGCCACGCGAATATCCGCAGGCGCATGCCTGTATGAAATAAATGCATTATAATGGTCAATCATTAATAAACTATCCCCCTATATTAAAATGCACTTAACCACCTAATAAGTAATTATAGATGATTTTATGCCCTGTTTACAACTGTTTTCGATAAATTTCTTTTGACAATGCATTTGATTAAGATATAATAAATGTCGCCAACACTATGTTCTTTTGGAGAGGCTGTTATGGGTACATCAACATCGGTAATATTACAACAGATGGGCGTTATCGTCATACTTGTTTCAATCGGAATCTATCTTTACAAGAAAGGAACCGTTGACAGCAGCGTGTCGCCGCGGCTTTCGGCAATAGTCGTCGATGTATGTAATCCGGCTCTTATACTTGCCTCCATTCTTTCGGGCAACATAACCGCAACCAGGCACGACCTTGTTATCGGAATGATAATCGGCGTGATCTTCTATACATGTCTCATCATACTGGGATTTATCCTTCCCCGTATCCTGCGGGTAAAACCGGATGAGCGCCGTTACTACAACATGATGACCATTTACACTAATACCGGATTCATCGGAATCCCGGTTGCCAAGGCCATCCTTCCGGAAAATGCAATCCTTTATGTAATCGTTATAAATGTAATGTACAGTCTTCTTTTCTACACCCACGGAATCACCGTGCTCAGTGCGGGAAAAGAAAAGCTCAGCATAAAAAAGATATTCAGTCCCGGAACTATCATGGCAGTACTTGCCCTGGTGGTATTCTGGTTCAACATCACTCCGCCGACCATCATCAGCAGCAGTATAAGCTACATCGGAAACCCTACGGTCTTCCTTTCAATGATTGTCCTTGGAGTATCCATTGCCAGATCCAATCTTAAAGGCGGTCTGAAAAACATCCGTATATGGGGCTACGTCCTCATAAGAATGATCCTTGTACCTATAGCCGTAGCGCTGGTACTTCACAGCTGCGGCATCAACCGCGATGCGGTCCTCGGTGTGACCCTCATGGCATCCGTACCTATCGGAAACCTGCCGATGATCACCGCCGAAAAGATGGGCCAGGACACAGAACTCCTGTCCACCGCCATCGCCGTAACAACTGCAATGTCTATAATAACAATAACCGTCATCATGTCGATACTTTCAAGTGTGACATAGGGGGACGGGGGTTGATTAGTCAAAATGGCACTCGGGGACGGAGGTCACGTATTCAAAATGAATACATGACCTCCGTCCCCGAGTGCCATTTTGACTAATCAACCCCCGTCCCCGAGTTTCAATTTGAAAACACTTCGTCCGCATACCTTACGGTTGCCATTGCATCTTTTGCGTAGCAGTCGGCTCCGATCTGGTCTGCATATTCCTGGGTCATAACCGCTCCGCCGACTACAACCTTTGTGTCCGGCTTCTTCTCGCGAAGCAGCTTTATGGTTTCTTCCATACTTACGACCGTTGTGGTCATAAGCGCGCTGAGTCCTATAAGTTTTACATCGTCCTGAACAGCTCTGTCTACGATCACTTCCGGCGGTACGTCCTTACCAAGGTCGATTACGTCGTATCCGTAATTCTCCAACATAACCTTAACGATGTTCTTGCCTATATCATGAATATCGCCCTTAACCGTGGCGATGATAACTTTGCCCTTCATCTCACGCGGCTTGCCCGCCATAGCCTGCTTAACAACCTCGAAAGCTGCCTTTGCGGCATCCGCACTCATCAGAAGCTGAGGAAGGAATACGGTTCCCTTCTCGAATCCCTTACCTACCTTATCAAGGGCCGGGATAAGCTCGTCGTTGATAACTTCCAGCGGGTCTCTGTTCTGTATAGCTTCCTTCATGGCACTCTCGGCAACACCGGTCATGCCTCTTTCGATAGCCGAGTAAAGCTGTGAAACTCCTGTCGAGCTTCCGCCCGCAGCAGGGGCTCCCGCAGCAGCTCCGCCTGCTCCGCTTGTTGAAATGACCGAAACCGATGCATTTGCATATGCCTCGATATATCCCATACACTGCGGATCCAGATCCGACAGTGCCAGGAACGATCTGTACGCCGACATCATCTGCTCATTGTTCGGATTCATTATGGCAAAGGACAGTCCCATCTGCATGGCCATTGTAAGGAAATATGCATTTATGATCTGTCTCTGAGGAAGTCCGAAGGAAATGTTTGAAACGCCGAGGATCGAATGGCCGTGATAATCGTCTCTGATCCTGCGTAATGTCTCAAGAGTGGTAACCGCCGATGAAGAATCGGAGGAAACCGTCATACAGAGTCCGTCGATAACTATATCCTTTCTCGGAATGCCGTACTCATCGGCCGCCTTGTAAATCTTCTCGGCAACGCGGATTCTTCCGTCCGCCGTCTCCGGGATTCCGTCTTCATCCAGGGCCAGTCCGACCAGAACGCCGCCGTACTTCTTAACGATAGGCATAACGCTCTTAATGACCTCTTCCTTACCGTTGACGGAGTTTATCATAGCCTTACCGTTGTAGTATCTGAGTCCCTGCTCAAGAGCCACAGGATCTGTTGTATCCAGCTGAAGCGGAAGTCCCGTAACACCCTGAAGTCTGGTTACAACCTCGCGCATCATGGCCGGCTCATCGATCTCAGGAAGACCTACATTTACATCCAGGATGTCAGCACCGGCATCCTCCTGTTCCAGTCCCTGAGATAAAATGTAATCGATATCGTTCTCTCTTAAAGCTTCCTTAAATCTCTTCTTTCCGGTAGGATTGATCCTCTCACCGATTATAATAGGCTTCTTATCACATACCACTGCCTGGCAGAAGGAAGTTATCACAGTGATATCCTTCGGCGTATTAGGATGAAACTCTCTCTTTCTTACCTTTTCTGCAGTCTGTCTTATATGCTCCGGTGTAGTACCGCAGCATCCGCCCAGAACCTGCACACCCATATCGGCGATCTTGCACATTATGTCAGAAAACTCTTCGGGAGTTACATCGAATACAGTCTTATCTCCTTCAGTTCTCGGAAGTCCGGCATTTGGATTGACAACTATAGGAACCGATGCAACCTCCACCATTCTTTCCACCATAGGGATCATAAGATCAGGGCCCATTCCGCAGTTCATTCCCAGTGCATCTACCCCGAGTCCTTCCAGCATTGCCACGGTAGAATCTACATTTCCACCAGTAAGGAGCTTACCCTTCTGGTCATAAACCGTTGTCACTATGACCGGAAGATCTGTATATTCCTTAGCCGCAAGCACTGCCGCCTTTGCCTCATAGCTGTCACTCATGGTCTCTATGAGGATCAGGTCACCACCTGCTTTTTCTCCGGCTGCCATTGCCTCACCAAAAAGCTCCACAGCTCTGTCAAAGCTCAGATCACCCATAGGTTCAAGAAGCTTTCCTGTAGGTCCGATATCGATCGCTATATAAGCATCCTCTCTGCCTGTATTTATACGTGCCTGCTTAGCGAGACTGACTGCGGCATCCATCAGTTCCTCGATACGCCCCGGGAACTTAAGGCTGTTCAGTCCAAATGTATTCGTATTAAATATATCGGCACCTGCCTTAAGATAACTCTCATAGAGTTCAAGAATGACCTCCGGATGTGAAACATTCCAGGTTTCCGGAAGCTCTCCTCCCTGAAGTCCGTGCTCCTGAAGAAATGTACCGGTTCCGCCATCGCAGAACAGCCATTCCTTACCTAATCTTTCTCTTAAACTCTTCTTACTCATATCTGTTTCTTCTTTCCTAAATAGTTTCCTTATATCTTCTCGTCACATACTACGCTCTGCTGTACTCGCAGGTTTCATGCATGCTGCATTCTTCGCATCCCGCTCTGTGGCAGTCGGTTGCTTTATCAGACAGGCCGATCACCGCCGTAATGGATTTGGTCGGCGTCATAAGCAGGCTATCCGAAAGCGAAACGCCTATGGATTTCGGCATAGCAAGAATCTTCTCAAAGTCCTTCTGAACATCCAGAGGGAAGTCTCCGTATCCCGGCGAAAATCTCGGTCTTGTGAAAAGGCCTCTCTCCTTTGCCTCGGCGACGACCTTCTCATTTACCTCATCACACCAGGCTTCCGCCATGGCAGCACCCACCGCCTGATAAGTATAAGCCTTCAGCATATCTCTTATCTCGGCACGCTTCACCAGTCTGTCAGGTCCCGGTCCGATGGTCACCGCCATCATGATTATCTCGCCGCAGCCCTTCAGATTCTTTGTAAGATTTCCCGGCACCACGCTGATCCCGGCAAACTCACAGCCACCGTCTTCCTTCCATTCGATAGGAAATGTTTTATAAATGTATCTCGGTGTCACGGCTTCTTCCATGTCTTTGATACATTCCTCTATCACGGACTGCATATGCTCATCGATACTCGTCAGCCCTCTGTATCCCAGATATCTTTCGACTTCTTTTCTGCTTACTTCCATATTTGCCCTACAAAGATTTTTCTATTGCCGCTCTTACCTCGGCAACGCTTATATTCTTTTCTCTTGCGATAGCCGCAAGATCTTCATATTCGAATTTACGTCTTTCAACTCCGTAACCGGAAGACTTCTTAACCCGAACCCTTCCATAAGGAGTATCAACTGTTTCTACGGTTCTGTCAAGGATATATCTTTTCGTCACTGTCTCACGTATACCGATGGTGGTGGTATATTTATAGATAAGCCTTATCATATCCTCCCTCTGATCCGGACTGCAGATCACACGGATTATATGTCCCGGTCTGGATTTCTTCATTCCCACAGGAACCGTATATGCTTCTCTTGCACCGCCTGCCAGGATCTGTTCCGTGGCAAAGCCGATCTCCTCTCCCGTCATGTCATCCACGTTGCAGGAAAGCTCTATCATTTCCTCCGGATCATTTACAGCATTTCCGCTGAAGGTTTCTCCCAGTAAAACCCGTACGCAGTTTGCGGCTTCGAAGTCCTTCTTACCCATGCCGTAACCTATTTTTTCAACAGTCATCACCGGCTGATTACCGAAGTCCGTAACAAAATGCTTCAGCAGCGCAGCACCGGTAGGTGTGCAGAGTTCTCCCTCTATGCTTCCGCCGTATGACGGGATTCCCTGAAGGATATGTGCCGTCGCAGGAGCCGGAACCGGAAGAATTCCGTGAGCGCACCTCACCTGTCCTTTACCTACATGGATCGGTGAAGCATAAACCTTTTCCACACCCAATTCTTCCATAAGCATGGCAACTGCAGTGACGTCGGCCAGTGCATCCTTGGTGCCCACTTCGTGGAAATGTATTTCCGTTACCGGAACACCGTGGACATGACTCTCCGCTTCTGCGATAAGTCCGTACACAGCCATTACATCCTTCTTCACCTTCTCGGACACATTCATATGGTCATTCACGATGTGCTCTATATCATGCATAGAGCTGTGATGGTGGTGATGATAGTGCTCGTGATCATGGTCGTGATCATGGTGATGGTGGTCGTGGGACTCCTCTTCCTCTCCGTCCACCGTAACAGACATGTGACTTCCCGTCACGCCGCACTTAACCGACTTTTCCAGTTTAAATGTAACCCCCGGGATGCCTGTCCCGTTCAGCTTTTCCACAAAGCCGTCTCTGTCCGGAAGGAGTTCCAGAAGTGCCGCGGTAAGCATATCTCCCGCTGCACCCATTCCGCAGTCAATATATAAAGTCTTCATACTTGATACCTCTTTAACTTACAAACAAAACAGTTACTTATGATTTATCATGGACGCAAGATAGCCTGCGCCGAATCCGTTATCTATATTTACAACCGAGACTCCGCTGGCACAGGAATTCAGCATGGAAAGCAGTGCCGAAAGTCCTTCGAATGCCGCACCGTATCCTACACTGGTCGGAACCGCGATGACAGGTGCATCCGCCAGTCCTCCGATAACACTGGCCAGAGCCCCTTCCATTCCCGCAATGGCTATGATGACCGATGCGCTCATTATCTCCTCCTGATGAGCCAGAAGTCTGTGAAGTCCCGCAACTCCCACATCGTAAAGCCTTACCACTTCATTTCCGAAGCATTCCGCAGTTACCGCAGCTTCCTCCGCTACGGGAATATCGCTGGTGCCTCCGGTGGCCACAACCACCTTTCCTATTCCGTCAGGCGCGGGGATCTTACCCACCAGACCGATCCGGGCTTCCTCGTAATACTTCAACTCATGGTCTTTCGCCACAAGTTCGTAGGCTTCCTTTGAAAGCCTCGTGACCAGGATAGGCTCCTCGCCGTTCTTTTTCATAACATCTATTATACCCGAAATCTGCTCCGGTGTCTTTCCCGCACCGTAGATTACTTCGGCCATTCCCTGCCTAAGCTTTCTGTGATGGTCCACCTTAGCATATCCGATATCGCTGAAAGGCTCCGTCTTCAGCTGCAGAAGAGCTTCATCCACAGTGATTTCTCCCCTGTCCAGCGCCTCAAGTATTTCTCTTGCTTTTGTTTTCATAAGCGTCCCCCATACATTTCCGTATAAGAAAAAACGGTTCCACTGATATACAGCAGAACCGTTATTTTTACTTTTTGATCAATGCTGTCTTAACGATTCCCTTAGGATCCTTTATGATAAGCATTACGATCCATATGATGAGTCCCAGTGCAACTACGGAAAACCCGAGAAATGCATCGTTCAGCATATCCATCGGCTCAGGATTGAAGAATCCTTCCGAATCCTCTATGTATTCCATAAATGAGTCGACCATCCACATAAGAGATGCGCCCCAGTACATAAGAGCAAGCTTTCCGAGACCCATGTCATCGGTTGAAGCTTTTTTGTACCATACGATGGTAGTAACGATCGCAGCAAAAACTGTTATAAGTAATGTCATATTGCATCCCCCTTTTCCCTGCTATGCGTTTTCCTTCTCGACAGCTGTGGAAGTTCTCTTCTCAATCGCCGATGAAACACCGACCATCACGCCCCAGGCCGCTGTAACAAGAACAGCCATAAGAACGCCGTTGGTAGCCATCTCATGCAGCATCTCCGAAGTACTCTCCGGACTGCTCATAGCAGTAAGGAACGGAGCCCACGGAACAACCTCGCCATGCCATATATGCTCAAATGCGAGAAGTGCCGAGCCTCCCCATAACATAGTATTTAACCAGCTGAGCTTATGAGAAAAAGGTACCTTTGTCTCAGATGAAGCGTTTTCTTTCTTCTCTTTACTCTTAACAACCTTAGTAACAATAGTAGTAACAACCGCTTCAGCGGCAGGAACAACAAAACATGCCATAATCGGTTCCTCCCCTTATAAAATGATAAAAAAATTTTATCATGATTGCAGTGTGCAGACAACATTTTTCATGTTAAATAATGCCCGTTTTTTGCTATTTGGTCTCTGATCGGTAAATAAAAGAAAACGGCAGACAGTGAGACACTGTCTGCCTTTATCACATGATACGTTCATTAACAATGAGGAGAATACTATTTAGTCCTCAAAGCCACCCTGGCCTTCACGATCAGAATAAGGGCTTGTCCTGATGACATCCTCCGTATCGAACACAACAATCTCCATCTCCAGAGCTTCGTACTGTTCCTTCTGCATGGTGCGCATCCTCCTTTCTGTTTCCTATCATTAAATCATATACACAAGGTCCACCATTTCGCGGGATACAGTCTACCACTATTTCATTGCTAAGTCAAAAATTTTGAAATAAAAGTCCGGCAAGAAACTGATGTCCGATTTGAAAATCCCATATAGTTGTGCTATCATAGGCGATTGGATTTCAGAAAAACTAACCCCACACTGAAATCTGTGTACTTTTCAAAGTTAGGAGATACTAAAATGAAAAAGAAGATTATCACACTTTCACTGGTCGCTGTAATGTCAGTTTCACTTCTTGCCGGTTGCGGAAAGACTGAAGAAGCTACTACAGCAGCCGCAACAGAAGCAACTACAGAAGCTGCAACAGAAACAACCACAGAAGCAGTTACAGAAGCTGTATCCGAGGCTGCTACAGAGACTGCTACATCAAACGACGCTTCAAACTCAGATAAGCCGACACAGGATAGATCAGGTAATGACATCGTTATTTCTGACGAAGTAAACAAGATCGTATCTATGGCACCTTCAACAACACGTTACCTTATCGATCTCGGACTTGCAGACAAGATCGTAGCTGTCGACACAAACTCATATGCTTATATCGAGCTTCTTCCTACAGGTGTTCAGCAGTTCGATATGATGTCTCCTGATAACGAGGCACTTGTTGCACTTCAGCCGGACATCATTTTCACATCAGGCATGAGCAGCTACGGCGGCGAAGATGTATTCCAGCCTGCAAGAAATGCGGGTATCTGCGTAGCCGATATCCCATCAAGCACATCTTTCGCAGAGATCGTTGCCGACCTTCAGTTCATCGGTGCCGCAGTAGGCGAGACAGAGAAGTCTGACGAGCTCATCAAGGAGTTCGAGGCAAAGGTTGACGAGCTGAACGCTGTCGGAAGCACTATCACAGAGAAGAAGAGCGTTCTTTTCATGATCTCACTTCCAACTGCCGATTATCCTACAATCTATACTTTCGGTAAGGGTACATACCTGGACGAGATGGTTACGGGAATCGGTGCAACAAATGTAACAGGCGATCAGGAAGGCTGGGTTTCAATCTCGGAAGAGGAAGCAATCGCCATGAATCCTGACGTTATCGTTACAAACGTTAATTACGTTGAGGATGCGGTAAATGTGATCAAGAACGCCGCCGGTTGGGAAAATGTTAATGCAATTAAGAACGATGAGGTATATTATATAGATGCAGACGCAAGTAACCAGCCAAACAATCATGTAGTTGACGCTATGATCGAGATGGCTAAGAAGGTATATCCTGATCAGTTCGCTGACTTTCAGTAATAAGCGATATACTGATTAAAGATACGGAACACTCATGAAGAAATACATTTTATCTTTAATCATTTGCATACTTATACTAATCATGTGCATAAATATAGGGAGCGTCTATGTGGCGCTCCCCGATGCACTTTCTATTGCTGCGCATAAGCTCTTCGGAACCGCGCTTCCGGACAGGATAGAGCCTATGACGGTATCTATTTTCTGGAGCATCCGCGTCCCCCGGGCTCTGGTTTCTTTTTTTGTAGGCGGTGCCCTGGCTGTCAGCGGCGCTGTTATGCAGTCACTGCTTCAGAATCCACTGGCATCATCATATACAATGGGCGTTTCATCCGGTTCTGCCGTCGGTGCTGCCCTGATCATCATTTCCGGCATTCAGTCTTTTGCGCTTCGAAGCTTTCTGCTTCCCGCAACTGCATTTATATTTGCCCTGCTTACCGTTTTCTTTGTACTGTTTTTCTCAAGCAGGATCGACCGGAATATCCACAGTTACACGATAATTCTTATAGGAATGGTCATATCCCTTTTTGTCAGTGCCTCACTTACACTTCTTGCGGCACTTTTTCATGACCACTCCCAGCAGATTTATTTCTGGATGATGGGATCTTTCTCCGCAAGGAACTGGTCTCATGTTTTCATACTCGTTCCCGTATGTCTGATCGTTACATTTATCATAATGCTTTTTTCAAGGGAACTGGACATCATGACCTTCGGTGACGACCAGGCCATGTCCATGGGCGTAAATACAAGGAATCGCAAGATCCTTCTCATAATGCTGACTTCGCTTCTTACGGGAGTGTCCGTTGCATTCACGGGAACCATAGGATTTATCGATCTGGTGGCACCGCATGCGGTACGCCGTATCTTCGGCTCCCGTCACAGAGCGGTTATCCCCATGAGTTTTATGTACGGAGGCGCTTTCATGTCAGTGATGGATCTGATTGCAAGAACCGTCCTCTCCCCGAGAGAGATTCCCGTGGGAGCCGTCACCGCGCTGATCGGTGCTCCGTTCTTCATCATACTTTTCTTCAAAAAGAGAAGCACTTCACCTGAGAACTAACTTGTATGGAGATTAAGCTATGAACATCTGTTTGGAAAATGTATCCGCAGGATACGAAAAAGACAACTTCATACTGAATGACATCTCCGTATCCTTTACGGGCGGCGGAATCTGGGGAATCCTCGGTCCAAACGGTTCGGGCAAGACCACTCTGCTCCGGGTTCTTTCGGGAATACTTCCATATAACGGTCATGTGAAACTCGAGGCGGAAAAGAGCAAAGAGCTTTCTTCTCTCTCAAAGCGGGAACTGGCTCGATATATAGCCATGATGCCGCAGTTCACATCCGTATATTTCTCCTACACCGTCTATGAAACGGTCAAGCTGGGAAGATATTCCCATTCAGGAAATTCCTTAGGTGAAATGCTGGGCAGAATGTCAACTCACGACCTGGATGTAGTTGACAAAGCTATCGAGACCACAGGGCTTACGGATATGAAGGACTGCCGGTTATCTTCTCTTTCCGGAGGCCAGCTTCAGCGTGTCATGCTGGCAAGGACCATAGCTCAGGAAACTCCTGTGATCCTTCTGGACGAGCCGACAAATCATCTGGATCTTAAGCATCATATAGAACTTATATCCTATCTCCGCGACTGGGCAAAACGCACCACGGAAGTTGAGGGAAATACTTATCCGAATACAGTGATCTCCGTATTCCATGATATCGGGACCGCTGCTATTCTTGCGGAAAATATCCTGCTTCTAAAGGACGGAAGCATAGTAAAAAAAGGATCCGCCGAGGAAATCCTGTCACGGGATCTGCTTAAAGATATTTACGATACGGATGTTGTGGATTATTACAAAGAAATAATGAGAAGAATGAATCTCATTTCCTGATTGACATTTTTTATCATATTTGTTATTATCTTTTTGATAATATGAATTTTATGTATAGGGAGGATAGTTTTTATGGCCTCATTTAAAGTTGTAAATCTTCTTCAGGAAGCTTACTATTGGCGTATTCCTGTAGTTGTCCTGTGTATTTTTATATGCGGATTTCTGATCACCTTCAGTCCCAAAAGAGGCTTGAGGATATTCGGTATATGGGTAATACTGGAGGCAATAACCACCGGTATGAGTAGCATAGAATTTATCTTACAGTATCTTTACCATAAAAAAATCATTACCAGCGACTTTTACATAAACGGCCCCTACGTCAATCTCATAACTAACATCGGTATTATATCTTTTTTTATGAATATCATATTAAAGATTCTTATGTGGCTGTATGCTAAACGTAACTACGGAACAAAAAAAGCACCTATCATTGTGATCCTCTCTCTGGTAATCAGTTCCATAATTGCGCGTTTCGTAATAAATGCTTATTTCAAAGATCTTGGACAAATGGGTTCATTATTGAATGTATTAACCATATCGGAGGCTGCCTTCGGTATAATGATAACAACTATCTATCTGGTAATATTCTTCAAGAACAGATCTATCGAAAGGAACATACCTAATTTCTGGATATTCCATCTGTACGGATTGATAACCGCTGTCATCTCCATACCTCTGGAAATCAAACTCCGTACAGACTATAATAACGACAATTTCGTGGCATCTTATATGCTCATATGCATTTTGTTTTCTATCATTACAATATGTTTTTATACGTATTTTACGATCAGCGCATATAAGCGTGAGGAGATACAGGCATGGAATTAACGCGGCATGACAGATACGAACTGCCCAACTGCATAGCCGAGATCGTAAAGGAGAAATGCATTGATAAGAACCGCTTTTCGGCATACCCGGGCGGTGCGCATCAAAAGGCGATAACCAACTTTCTCTATGCATTTACCGACTACGAAAATAATCCGAAAGAAAACCTGGAATACTGCTGGGTCAACTTTCGAAAGTCACTGCAGGTAACACACCGCATTCACGAAAACCCGAAGGTGCACAGCGACTGGATCACCATGGTTTCTTCGATAAAGGATCATATCGGAATAGATGCGGATAAGAAGATGCTTTTGATCATCGCTCCGACCTACAGTTACGGCGACTGGGTATACGAAGGATATATCGACGAGATAACGGAAGTGCTCAACACCATAGACGACATCATGATCGCAGCATTTTATATCACGTCTTACGATTACGATAAGCTGGCTTACTACAGCGATGACGGTTATACTCTGACCTTCCTGGAAAAGAAAAAGGATTCGTGTGATTAAACACGAATCCTGATTTTTTATCTGTTAAAGTCTTTTCCGAGAATGTTGGAAAGATTTTCCATAATGGTCTTTGCCACATCGGGCTTATTCATGGAGTATACATGAACATTTGTGATTCCGTTTGCGTAAAGATCGATGATCTGGTCTGTTGCATAGGCTATTCCCGCCTGCTTCATGGCGTCCGGATCATTTCCGAAGTAATCCACAAGGCTCTTAAATCTTGTCGGCATGAAAGATCCCGAAAGCTTTATGGCACGGGCAACCTGATTTGCATTTGTGATAGGCATGATTCCCGGAATAACAGGAACCGTAACACCGATTTCTCTGATCTTATACATGAAGTTGAAGAACAGGTTGTTGTCGAATATCATCTGCGTTGTGAGGAATTCAGCACCGGCTTCAACCTTCTCTTTGATGTGATACAGATCATCCTTCTGATTCACGCTGTCCGGATGTACCTCAGGATAGCAGGCAGCTCCTACACAGAAGTCACCCATTTCCTTAAGCTCGCGAACCAGCTCTGTGGCATGCTTATAATCCCATGTTGAAGGATCTGTCTTCTCGAGCTCCGGTGTAAGGTCGCCACGGAGAGCCATGACATTCTGAATACCCATTTCCTTCATCTGAGCGATCTTCTCATGAACAGCTTCCTTGCTTGAAGATACGCAGGTAAGATGTGCGAGAGTCGGAACGTTGTACTTTTCCATGATGTTCTTGGCGATCTCCATGGTGTACTTGCTGGTTCCACCGCCTGCACCGTAAGTTACGCTCATAAATGCAGGATGGCATGCAGCTATCTCTTCGGTAGTTGCCTCTACGCTTTCAAATGAGCTCTCTACCTTCGGAGGAAATACCTCGAAGGAAAGGGACATTTCTCTTTTATTCAAAATATCGATAATCTTCATTTCCGTATAACACTTTCTTTAAAACACTTACTTTCCGCGATTTTCCGCAGATAAAGGTATTATAACCGAAACCATACATTTCTTGCAATGTGTAATTATTCGCCGTCTACGCTGCTTATAACGACCTTTCCGTCCACAACTTCGATCTTTACTCTGGATGAGTTGAGACCTGTCTGCTCTCGTATCTCATCAGACAGCTTAAGTCGTCCGGCCTTATCAAGCACTGAGTATTCCTCGTGTGCCGATGACATATCGAAGCCTTCCTCGTTCATGGACTCTATCTTCTCGCGGTACTTCTCCTTCATGACCTTCTCTGTGGTAACTCGGCCGTCGGAGATCATGACCACTCGGTCTACCTTGTTGGCAAGGCTCAGATCGTGGGTAACGATGATGACCGTGATCCCTCTTTCGCGGTTCAGCTTTCTGAAAAGATTCTGGATCATGTCGGAGGTTTTGGAATCCACCGCTCCGGTAGGCTCGTCCGCAAGAAGCATTTCCGGGTCTCTGATAAGCGCGGCCGCAATAGCCACACGCTGCTGCTCACCACCGGACAGCTCCTTCGGATATGAGTTTGCTTTATCTTTAAGCCCTACTTCTTCCAGACGCTCGAGGGCTCTGGCACGTCTCTCTTTCTTCGACATTTTCTCGTAATAAAGCTGGGACTCTACATTTTCCACAGCCGTCATGTACGGGAACAGATTCTGAGAGGACTTCTGCCATATAAATCCGATCTTGCGGCGTCTGAGTTCCTCCAGCTGCTTTTCCGTAGCCTGAGACAGATCCTGTCCGTCTATAAAGATCTTGCCTGCGGACTGGCGCTCCAGCGCTCCGATGATGTTCAGAAGCGTAGATTTACCGCTTCCCGACTTTCCGATGATGGCGATAAGTTCGCCCTTCTCTATGCATAGCTCCAGGCCCTGAAGAGCCATAACCTCAACTTCGCTGGTCTTATAGAGCTTAACCAGACCGTCGCACTCCACCATGTAATCATGGTGTTCCGCAGATTCGGTGGCGTCGTCGGTTGGTTCTGTTTTTTCTGTTTCTATTTCCTCTATATTTTCTCTATCTTCAAATACTTCCATATATCCTCCACTTTGAATACTCGGGGACGGAGGTTGAGTAGTCAAAATGACTACTCAACCTCCGTCCCCGTGTGTCAACTTATCCTACCGTCGGACATCTCATACACGGTGTCGCCCATCTGCATGAGGCCCGGGTCGTGGGTGGTCATGACGATGGAGATGCCTTCTTTTTCGATGAGTTTTTTGAAGAGGGTTACGACTTTGATGCCGGTGGCGGTGTCCAGGGCGCCGGTAGGCTCATCGGCGAAGAGGACGTCGGGACGCGGAGCGATGGCTCTGGCAATGGCAACACGCTGCTGCTCGCCGCCGGACATTTCCTCCGGGGTATGTCTCATACGTTCCTCGATTCCCACGAGGGTCATAACTTCTTTAATTCTCTCATCTCTGTCGCCTTCGTACTCGGCGAGGCGAAGTGCGAAATCCACATTCTCATAGGCCGACATTATAGGGAAAAGGGCCACAGACTGGAATACGAATCCCATATGCACACGTCGGAACTCCTCCATTTTCTCCGTATTAAGAGATGATATCTCCACGTCGTCCATCACCACGGTTCCGCTTGTAGGTTTATCAAGCGCACTCAGCATGTTGATGAGTGTAGTCTTTCCGGAACCGCTTCGTCCTTTGAGGATCGTAAGCTCCGCTCTTTTTATACCTATAGTCACATCATCCAGTGCGGTAAAAGGCTCGGCCTTTCCCGACTGATATACCTTTGTTAAATGTTCTCCTTTGAGAATGATATTATCTTCCATAAATTCCCCTGTTACTTATCTGCCCTGTTATTCAACCGGTAAAAAACCTTCAACCAGTTTGTCATTATCATGATAAATGTAAAAATAATACTCGGAGGTTTCCTCGTCATTTCCCAGTTCCGAAGTCACCACCTTCTTCACACCCATGGTGTAAATGATCGGCTCCTCATCGGTAACTTCCAACACCTCTTCCGAAGCCGTCTGAAAAGCCAGCAGCTGGTCCTGCTCGATATACTGCATCACCGACTCTTTCTCCTCCTGGGTTACATTTGATATTTCCTGCACAACCGTTTCTTCTCCCAGAAGAAGGTCTGCTACCCTTTTATACTCCGCATCACCGAATCCGTCCGAATATGCGAAGGCTTCTTCCTTTCCTTCATTTTCGGTCTGATAGATCATTTCTATCACACTGCCTTCCGGAGTCATGAATACGGTGATCTTATCCTCTTTCTCGTAATGCGTGAATTCGACTCTCCAGAAAAATCCGGCATAGCTCCTGAAGTTGGTATCGAGAGCCTGCATATAAGTGCATTTCCAGTTATACCATTCCGAATACTCCGACTGTATATTTACCGGATACAGCTTCTTATCCTCCAGATTATTCAGGAGGGTCTTGGCTATTTTCTCGATATGATAACCGGAATCCTCATAGTATTCCTTATCCACTTCGGAGATCTCGCTCTCCCACTGTCCGGAAATGAGCTGTCTCTTCTGGTACTCCGAAAGCTTTTCGGAAGAAGCCTTTGTTACCTCATAGTAGGATGAGGTGGGATAGAATTCCTCAGGTACATCCAGATAAACCCCGGCAACCTCACGCTTCCTGATATCCATCATTTTTCCGGGCAGAATTATACAGAGAATTGCCGAAAGGACTGCCAGCAGCATAAGGGCTATATTTATTGTTTTACCTTTTTTCTTATTCGTCTGTTTCTTCATCATCCGATTCCATCTTCCACTCTGTGAAGATCCTCGTTCCCTGTCCTAATTCGCTTTCAACTTTGATCTCGGCTTCATGCTTCTGAAGTATTATCGCAACCAGTGACATACCCAGGCCCGCACCGCCTTCTTTTCTTGTTCTGGATTTATCCGCCATGAAAAACTCATCAAAGAGTCTTACTCTGGTCTCTTCATCCATACCGATACCGCTGTCTTCCACCAGGAACTCGTACTTTTTCTCGTCCCCGTCCTGCTTCACGCGGCCGGTAAAGCTTACAACCGCTCCTTCATCGGAAGCTTTTCTGGCATTATCCAGAAGGTTGATAAATACAGTCTTTATAAGTTCTATATCGCCGTAGACCGTTCCTTCTTCGAAGTCCGTCTTCAGCTGTATCTTTTTCCTGTCCATGATAGGCTTCATATGAAGCACTATCTGCCGTCCCAGTTCTTCCGCATCATGCTCTTCCATGAAAATGTCGTTGCCCTTCAGATATATGAGGTCGAAGAGCTTCTGGGACATGGTCTCCAGTCTTCTTCCCTCGGTATAAATGTAATCCAGAGACATATCTCTTTCTTCCTCCGAAAGATCCAGATGTCTTACGGAATCCGCATATCCTATTATGGTTGTCATAGGGGTTTTCATTTCATGAGTAAAGTCCGCAACGAACTGATCTCTACGCTTGACCATATCCTTCAGTTCTTCCACGTGCTCTTCCACAGAGCCTGCCATGGTATTGAAGTTTCCCGCCAGTTCTCCGACTTCATCATCAGACTTCACATCCGCTCTTACGGAATAATCTCCTCCCGATATCTGAGTTGTTATCCTGTTCAGCTTTTCAAGAGGTCTTGTAAGCAGATATGTGATGACATACATGATAAGTGCCGATAAAATCAGCACCACTACGGAAATGGTCTTTAAAAATTTCAGATTATCATTCAGCTGGGTATAAACACCTGTTATATCCTTACGCGTGATGATATATAGATTTGCTTTATTTATATAACCCGGAGAACTGATATAAACATAGTACTGTTTACCGTCATCCTGATAAATGTATCGCTTGCTTCCGCTTCCCGTAAGCTCCGTAGGGATTTCGTCTTCCCTGCCGTCTCCCGAATAAACTATCTCATCCTCGAGCATAACATAAAGGGTACTGCCGGAAAGAAGCATACCCGAATCAACTCGCTTTGCAAGCCTGTTTACATCCTTCTTCAGAGAAATCTTTCCGGAGTTCAGCACTTCCAGAAGCTCATACTCCAGAGAAGCTTTGACCATGTTGTTCTCCGAGGCTGCATTTCTAAGTTCCGAATCCAGGGCCTGGTTATAATTTCTGTACACAAAAAGGTACCCGGTAAATCCCAGTATGATCGACAGTATTATTAAGTTTATAAAAAGAACTTTATATCTGAACTTCACCTTGATAAACGGTAACTCTCGGGTTACTACCTTTCTGTGATCTTATATCCCATGTTGTAAACAGTGACAAGACTGTTCTTCAGGCCCACTTTCTTTCTTATTCTCTGAACATGAAGGTCCACGGTTCTGGTTTCCGCATCGGAATCTCCTCCCCAGACCTCCTCGTAAATTCTGTCTCTGTATAAAGTAATATTTTTATTTCTGAGGAAGAGCACCAGCATCTCGAATTCCTTCGGAGTAAGGCGTATCTCTTCCCCTGCCTTTGTAACTTCATTACTCTCGGTATTGACCACCAGGTCACCGAGAGTAAGTATCTTCTCACTCTTGTCGTATCTTCTCAGAACTATATTTACTCTTGCTATAAGCTCCAGCGGATCGAAAGGCTTGATCATATAGTCTTCCGCTCCGGAGGTCAGTCCGTGAAGGCGGTCGTCGATGGTCGCCCTGGCGGTTATAAAGATAACCGGAATCTGAAGAGGACGTATATAGTCCATAACTTCAAATCCGTCGGCTCCCGGAAGCATCACGTCCAGAAGCACCAGATCGAAATGCTCCTTATCCACTATATCAATGGCATCCAATCCGTCATAGACCGCAGTGCAGTCATAACCTTCTTTTCGCAGATTAAGTCTTATAAGATCCGATATCGGTTTTTCATCTTCAACAACAAGAATTTTAATCATCTCAACACCTTGATTCGTTTATTTTTATTCTTCGGAACTTTCTTCCGTATTGTCATTTTGTTCCACTATTCCTTCATCACCCAGGTCTGCCAGAACACTTTTATGGTTTTCCCAGGTTCCGTTCATCAGATTATCATATCCTTCATTTCCTCTCGCATATCCCTTGAAAGGATCCGTAAGGTTGCCCTCGACTTTAATGAAACTTCCGTCCAGCGCATTTATGATCATGCAAGGCATACTGTAACCGACCTTCTGTCCCTCATTCATCGGATCATACTCACTTCCGTAAAACAGATATGCAGGAACATAAGTATATTCGTTCTTGTTCTCCGTTGATCTTACAGGGAAATTGATGAGTCTCAGCTTTGTAAGCTCTACGGATACCGGATTGTTGTCGGCCAGCATATTCCATGCATCGGCATTGTCTATATTCTCAATTATAATATCTTTTGCATCACTTGCACTGATTATTTTTGCATCCTCTTCAACACTTGTGACCTTCATGGGATTTACGATCTGGCAGGCTATAACTCCCTCATCGCTGACATAAACTTTGATATAGGTATTTACGTTCATGGTATTATGATCTTCCGAATAAAGCTCAAACCATATATCGCCCTGAGTTATCACTCTGCCTGTTCCGCCTCCCGGAACAAATGTAAATACCGTTCCCATATCTCCTTCGGAAGTCTGATACTGTGCCACTGCCGGAAGTCCGTTATATGCAAAGAAACTTATATCATATCCGTGCATATGGTAATAGTTCGTAGGCTCTTCTCCGGTATAAACATAATCCCCGAATCCTATGCTCTGTACAAACGCTTCCGCTTCGGCAAGCTTCTCCTCCGAAAATTCCGCATTGGAAAAATTGTAGGCGTCGATTTCTCCGATGGTTCCGGCTATACCGCCGAAAACCTCTCTGATATTTTTTCTGTAAATTGTACAGATACGGCCGTCTACCGCATATCCGAAAGGTGCTTCCACATACTCGCTGTGGAGTCTGTTTCCAAAACACATAACAAATTCTTCGCCGCCGATATCCCCCAGATATCCTCCGTAGGAATAATCATTTTCCACGGATTCCGGAGCGCTGTTTTTTTCTGTTTCCAGGTCTGCCAGTCTCTTATCCAGCTCATCACCCAGCTCCTTGGCGTAATCCCTGTCGGGATCAACTGAGTCAGCCGATCCGATATACAACTCTCTTACAACGGATTTTTCATCTTCAAGTACTTTCTTTACATCGGTATACATTTCTATATCCGCATCGCAGATCTTCTTTGTTCTGACACTGTAATCAAAAACTTCCGGTTCTCCGTCGAATACGTTGTCACACATTTCCTTCATGAATTCCCGATCGTAATCACGGGTCTCCGTCTTTACAACACTTACAGGCTCCTGAGAATAATCCCGTACTTTAACCGATACCTTAACCTCATTAAAGGGTTCTCCGTCAAATGTATAGGTCTCAGCCCAGGTCTCGGCATCTGCCGGCTTTGAATCCCGGGTGCCGCTTTCCGTGGTTTTCTCTTCACCCTTCCCGGCACTGTCCTGAACCGCAGCCTCTGTACGGTCTTCCGCATCTGTTATGGTCTCGGCCTTCTTCTCGCAGCCTGCCGTTCCGGCGATCATAAGTGCCGCACACAATACCCCCAATGTACTTTTATATAATCTTCTGCGTATCATTTACTCAATCCTTATAATCTTCACTCATTAATCATCTGTTTTATTTCCGTTTAATTTAGGCCATGTACCAGCCTTATGGTTTTCGTAGCCGATATTTCCATTCTGCCATCCTGCCGGATAATTGTCCAGTTCTTCTTCCGCCTTGATGATACTGCCGTCGATGGCATTTATAAGCAGGAACGGAAGCGGGTTATCGTTATATCCCGGTTCATATATCGCATAGCACGGAACAAATGTATATTCATCCGGGTTATCCTTGGAATGTATAGGGAAAGCAGTAACTACTGCCTCTGACACTTTGAACAGAACTATCTTGTTATTCTTCGGCTGATTCCACATACTCTTGTCATCAACGCACTGTCTTACTATATCCTTTACATTCTCCGGATCGATAAGTCCGTTAACTTCTTCCTTTTCCAGTACTGTTACCGGGTTAACTATCTGACATCCCAGAACGCCGTTTTTATTCACAAAAACTGTTGCATATGTAAGCGGCGTGAAAGCATCACCGGAATCAAGATATTCATCCATCTGAAGCTCGTAATACGGAAGCATATCCGTATTTTCGTACGGTATGGCAAATCTCACGATGTGACCGTCCATCTCACACTTCTGTAACGTGGACATTTCATATCCGTTTCCGAACATGAATTTATCGTTTGCCACATTTGACCAATACAGGATATCTTCCCATCCCGCATATTCATATGAGGTAAACCCGAGTTTCTTTAAGAAATCCTCGGACTTGGATATCATTTCACTGTATTCCTCACTTGTTTCTCCTAAGAATGCCGCCAATTCTTCCCGTGCTTCCGGCTCATCAAGGGTTTCGTATTGTGAAAAGTATTGAGCTTCCTGGCCTTCATAGGCACTTGTGAGAAGACAGTTCTTTCTGAATAACGGATTGTCCGGATCCGACTGCTTGTCGATGGTCTCACCTGATTCAAGTTCAACGCTTTCATTATCTCTGCTGAATGCCGATTCAAGATCGCTTCTCATAAAAGTGATCACTCGTCCGTTCATCTGAGTAGTGTCCGGAGCCGAATAATATTCGTTCAGGTTTCTGTTTCCCAGATACATATAGAACTCTTCACCGTCTATCTTACCGATATATCCCTGATAAGAATAATCGTTTTCGATTGTTTCCGGAGCACTTTCGGATTCACTTATCAGCTTATTCATATCCGCTGTGATAACACTTGTATCAAACTCTTCGGTTCCGGCTTTATAATCGGGATATTCCGCCGCATTATCATAGTCCATATGGAAAAATCCGCATATATATCCTTTAAGCTTGGCGGGATTGTATTTCTTTACGCTTTCAGCCATTTCACAGGCCTGCTTGTAAACCTCTATCTCATCTTCATAAACACGCTTTGTCTTATGGTTATAGTCGTAAACCTCAACTTCTCCGCCGTCGAAGGCTCTGTCACAAATGCCTTTTATATAATCCTTATCAAATGTATCAAAGACTACCTTTGTGGTGACAAAGTTATAATCTTCCTGCTCAAAGAAGGAAACATCCACATCTACGTATTCGTATCCCGAACCGGAGCCTTCTACCTTTTCTTTCCAGCTTTCACCTTCCGGATATATATCATCATCTCCGGAGGCCTTCGAATCATCGGCCGTATCGGCCTCTGTTTTTCCGCCGGCGGAAGTATCGGTTTCCGCCGCCTGCGTATTTCCTTCCACAACCTCTGCCTTCTTCTCGCAGCCCGTAAATGATGTCATCATTGCCGCTGCAAGCATAATGCTTATTACTCTACTCTTCGCTGTTATCATATTTTTTCTCATATCTTGTCCAACCATCCTGAATGAAATTTTCATATCCTGTATTTCCGTTGTCCCATCCTTTCGGATAGTCCTCCAACTGTGCTCCCGCATCCACTATGCTTCCGTC
>CACZHN010000006.1:0-24704 GCA_902780985.1 uncultured Lachnospiraceae bacterium
CTAACCCCTTATTTTTTCCTGCTTCCGGATAAAGCTTTATTCATCTTCGCAGCAAGATCCTTGTTGTACTTCATAAAGCATATCCAGATAATAAGTCCGATCACAACAACACCTACCACTGTGATCACGCAGGCCTTAAGTCCTCTCTCAACCGGAATCCATCCTACAAAGGATGCTGCCGCAAAGTAAATCGCAAATCCGATTCCGAGATGAATTACCGATGCAAGCGCCGGTGATATCTTCTCCGAATTATACAGAATGGTAGGTACGCCAAAACCCAGTCCCGAAACTATACAGGCTAAAACCATCTTTGTAAATCCGTAGTCTGTAAGGGTAAATGTACCCGACTCCTTTATATCAAAATACATTCCGATTGCAATAAATATCAAAAGACTCATCGCTATACTGACAAGCGCTCTCTTTACCACTACCTTAAACGTCTTCATAACGTCTCCTTTCTCAAGCTTAAACCATTCCCTATATTCCCAGATACTTCTTCAGTTCCGGCACAAACTTTCTCGATATATATTCCTTCTCTCCGCCCTTCAGATGAAGAAGCATAACTCCGTTGAAGGAAGGCTCAACACTCTCCAGATATTTCAGGTTGATCGCAGCGGATTTGGATACCTGCATAAAGTCTTTACCCAGGATCTCCAGAAGCTCATACATTCTCTTGCCTACACGATATGTTTCGGAATCCGCAACAATATAAACCTTTTCGCTTTCCACTCTGATAAGCACTATCTTTTCCGGATTTATAACAACCATGCGTTCATCCAGATTTCCTATGATCACGCCTTTCCCTGTACCGAACTGTGATATCTCACGTGCCAGTTCCGCAATCTCCGGCGTAAGCTCTCCTGTATGTATCACCGCATATGGTTCCTGTATATCTTCTGAGATATTCATATCAACCCGCATATCTCAAACCTCCCGTAATTCATTCTTCACTGTGTTCAAATACACATGTAGATGTTATCACAGTACCACCTTATTGTCATCCGAAAGCGGCTCTATCCGGCCTTTACGTAACAGCATTCCTATGCCGAATATGATCTTTATTATGCTGTCCGCTGCAAGGAAAGCCGCCGTCGGAACCGATGTAAGAACATATCCCGATACCGCACATGCAGTGCAGATGATTCCGAGAACTATCATGATCCTGCCGTGTACAAAGTAAAAGGGAAAGAAATGTATTCCCGTCGCAAGACTTACTCCCAGCCATATCATCCTCCAATTCCAAGTTGGAATAAAAGGACCTGCGATGCAGAACATCAGGACAAAAAGCAGTGCGATGCTTACAAAGATCATCCTGATCTGGAAAGTACTTACCGGTCCGTCGGAAAGCTTTGCTCTTACCTTCCTGTTTACATTGGCTATATAAAAACTCACATAATATCCTGCAAGAAAGATGATAGGATTCACGATGAATCTTCCTCCGAATATAAGTGAAACCGCCAGCACCGTTCCCACCATAAGAAGCCATAAACCACAAGATCTCTTATTGTTAAACTCAAGCTTTCTTTTCTTTACTTCATTCATAATAAAAACCTCCGTTTCGTATTGCTTGTACATACAATAACGAATACGGAGGTTTTTTTCCTGTCTCAAACGGTAAGTGGTAGTTTCGGCGCGGTAAGTTACATCTTTCTTATGACCGTCTTCTCTCTTACGTTTTTAAATCCTATACGTTCGGCGGTTTTAGCCGATGCGATATTCATCGCCGCACAGGACCATATCGGTTTCTTTCCCAGAGCAAGGACAGCTTCGCACATCTTTCCCGCAACGCCTGCTGCAAGACCTCTGTTCCTGTAGTCCGGATCCGTCTCCACTCCGATGTCTGTTTCATCAGAACATACCGCACTTGAGAAAGCCACAGCCGCAACCCTTTCACCGTCCATTGCCGCATAACCCAGGCCTTTTTCCAGGAAGGCTTCATTACTGTCCCAGGAAAATGCGGGAATGATACGTCCCTTTATATTGCTTATATTTTCTGCGGTTACAGGCACTATCCTAAGATCCGGATTCTTTGCTTCCGCGGATTTCGCCTGCTCACTGCCGGACTTCATATCATGCTCAAATTCGAATCTCTTCTCTGTCACAATCCCCGGCTTCCCGCTCAGGTAACCGATGATCTTCTCATCATCCGTAATAAGCACAAATCTTCTTTCAAGTTCAGCCGTGATAAAATCCTCATATACCGCATCAAGAAACTCTTCCGATACATTTCCTGCGATATACGCGAATCCGCAGTACTGCCAAAGAAGCACTGCTCCGCCTCCCTCATATATATCCCCCTTCTGGATACCTTCAATCACAGCCAGCGGATATGCATGACTCGGTGCCCAGTCCGCATCCGCATATTTCGCATATTCACTGCTTTCAACTTTCCTAAGCTTCACTAAAAATTCACCTCCATATATCCGCATGTAAACGGGAAGAAATCAAACTTCATCGTACCTAAATGTGTGAATCCGTTACTCTCATACCATTTTCGAAGAACTTGATTTTCTTCAACGATTCCTATTCTCAGTTTCTTTGCTCCCAGAGCCTTTGCTCTGCTGAAGCAGTCCTCCAGAAGCTTACGGCCGATTCCGCAGTGTCTGTACTCCGGAAGGACCGCCAGATTGTTCAGTTCGATCTCGTCCTCATTCAGTACCGCAAGAGAATAATATCCGACAATCTTATCCCCCTTCAGATATACATACATCGGCTTATGCTCTTCCGAAAACTGATAATAAATTCTTTTATCATCTGTAGCAAATGCGGTAAATCTCGGTGCATTTTCCTCTGTAAAACCTAAGTCATCCGCTACGGTCTTAAACGCTGCTCTTATCACATCCACACATTCCTGAACTTCTTCCATGGACATATGTCTGATAATATCAGGCAGTTCCTCTGCTCCCTCGGGAACGAGATCTATCCAGTATCTCTGCTCGATTACTCCTTCAACCTCGAGTTCATTTTCAAGGACTCCTCCGTTATTCATTATGCTTTCTGCGGAGGCTGTGTTTTCTTTATCACACACCATAAGGACCTTATATATTCCCAGTTTCTTACACTCTTCCAGAGCCAGGCCGATCATCTTTGTAGCAACACCCTTACCTCTTTCGGAAGGTCTGACGCCGTCACCTATATGACCTCCGTTTATCAACAGAGCTTCATTCAGATAATGCCTGATGTTTACAGCACCCACTACGATGTCCCTGTCTTCATCCAGACAGAAGAATGTCGAATCCTCAACTTGGTTAGGATTGTCACCCTTACATTCGAGATTCTCTGCATAATAATCAAAGTCTTTATAGTCTATACGCCTTATCGCATAAGGAACGATCTTCTCTCCGGTGCCGTACCACTCCTCCAGCATATCCGATATCTGATCCTTATATTTCTTCGACGCATTAATAAGCCGTAAATTCATATACTACCTCCTCTGTCAGTCCTTCTTTCTGAGGATCCATATAAGATTGCTCATAAAATCCTTTGCTGATTCCGGATTGTTCAGGTCCTCTTTGTCGCCCTTATATCCGCGATATATATCCAGTACTTCATACCCGCAGAGCTCTGCGAGAAGGAATATCTCAGAGCGATATGTATGTCTCATAAGCAGCGGTCTGACACGCTCACCGATCACATTTCCCGCCTCATCGTATGTTACAAACTTCCAGTTTCCTCTTGTCTTCTGTGTGACCGGATCATAGGACATCGCATTGTAAATCTCTTCTCTGTTTCCGTCACTGTTTACATACTCAAGTCTTAATTCATAGTCTTCAGGCCCTGTCTGCATCTGCTTTGCCTGAATGATCGGCCACGGATCAAATGTATTGAATGTGAGGATTCCACCCGGAAGCAGCTGCTCCCTGATATTCTTCAGAGCTTCGATCTGAAGCTTCTGCTCAGGTAAATGCATGAATCCGCTTCTAGCTATAATGGCAAGCGAATATTTACGTCCCGAACTGAACTTTGTCATATCTGCCGGATAAATGTTAAGCTGCAGATTCATTTTCTCAGCCTTAGCCGACGCAACCTTGCACATTTCCTCGGAGAGATCCGTGCCGTCAATCTCAATCCCTCTCTCTGCAAGATAAAGCAGGACCGCACCTGTTCCGCAGGCAATATCAACTACTCCGCCCTGTCCGTATTTCTTAGCAAGTTCAAGATAAAACTCCTGAAAATTCTCATGACGGTCACGTTCCTCTGAATACATTACATCCAGATATCTGTCGTAATTCTCCGCCACATCTTTAAAATCATGTAAATCCATTCCTGTTCCTCCATACATAATATATTTTTATCCGGGCCCTTGGATATAAAAAAGGCCGCTTATCCGGGTTTGGATAAACGGCCATTGAAAACAAATCCTGATATTTTCCGACGCGCTGCTACTTTCTCATTCCCGAATAATTACATACAAAATGAAGACCATTCCCTGTTGTTCCATGGGTGGTCTCGGATGTTGTGTATGTAGTTTCGGTAAAGAATCTACGCATAAGAAATTTCCTTCTGAAAAATAAAATATTGAACATAGACTACTACAATATGCGAAAGATGTCAACCGGATTTATATCATGCCGGTTGTTTCAGCTGTTTCTTTCGCTCGTACATCTTCGTGTCAGCCCTTTTAAATACATCACTATATTTCTCATCGATTTCGGCATCATATATCGCAAGTCCGCCGGCAACAACCACCCTGCCCTCAGTCTTATTTTCTTCAACTGTATCGTCAAAGGATTTAAGCAAAGCTGTCCTGTTTTCATAATCATCACCTTCGAGTATGGCAACAAATTCGTCTCCGCCGACTCTGTATACCGGACTGTGCTTGAAGGTAACACATATCAGCCTGCATGCACTCTTTATATACTCATCACCTGCATCATGGCCCAAAGTATCATTAACAATCTTAAGCCCGTTAACATCGAATACCACAACTCCGTAATTCTTCAGTGCTTCTTCTTCCACACGTTCTTCGATGTCTACGATTTTTTCAATATACGCGAGTTTATTCTTAACTCCCGTAAGGGGATCTCTGGTTGCTATCTGCTTTCCCTGCTCCAGTTCGCGGCTGTGTTCCTCAACCTGATCCTTATATACAAAAGAGTGTATAAGGCTTGTCGCAAGAAGACATCCCGCAGCATAGAAAGGCAGCAGCGGATACAAGGTCTGCAGTGCGATAAAGACCGTCATCATAATTCCCGAAAAACCAACCGTCCTGTGATGTGCCCTTACATCTCCTTCTTCCTTCACAGCCGTCAAAAGCGCATATACGGAAGTCATAAGGAAAAGTCCCACCTGAATAACGAGTGTAAGATATCTCGCCTGTCCCGGAATATACTCTTTATTCTCATCAAATCCAAATACCACAGGAATAAAAAGATTTATTATGAGCGCTATCAATTCATAAGAAAAAATAGACCATCCGCTGTATAACAGGATTTTACCGAACCATCCCTCATTCTCCAGATACGAAACCACAAATCTTGTCCAGAGAAGAACCGATACAACCATGGACATAAAGTATATCGTGGTATCGATAAATGTAGGTATAACCCATCTGTTTCCGTAAAAATATCCCCATAAAATATCGGTTATATAATAGATTGTGACCGCATAAAGGAAACTGCGGTATCTTTCTCTCGCAGCTAAGTTTTTACTCCTTTTTTGTTTATTTAAAGCGCTGTAATTTACTATCAAATGAACCGCCAATGACAGCATTCCTATACTCGAATAATACATAACGCTCCCCCTGATTTAACGGACATTAAACTATCTCTATAATATTACATTTCGATAAATTTTTAAACAAAAAAGCAGTTTTAATTTGCTTTAAATCAAAACTGCTTTTAAATATATCTTTTTATGTTGATGTACAGCTTTTCTTTTCTTGTGCTGCCGCCTTCGCTTTCGAAGATGAATTTACCCTTGCCTCTGACCGATACTATATCTCCCGGTTTAAGGCTCTTGGCATTTCCCGTCATCTCTCTGCCGTTAATAAATACTTTTCCTTCAGATATGCATCTGACTGCCAGATCTCTGGACAGATTATAAACCTTCGCAATTACGGCATCCAGTCTGTTGCTGCTGACTATTATGCTTTCTTCCTCAAACTTCGGTGCCAGCTGCTCCGGTATCTCATCGCATTTCTCTACTCTCACGCTGGTATGCTTTACTTTATTTAAAGTATCGGTGATGTAATCGCCGATCGAGTCAGCAACGAAGACATATGCCTCGTTATCTCTCACGACGATATCACCGATCTTGGTTCTCTCAAGTCCCAGTCCTATCAAAGATCCGAGAAAATCTCTATGGGAAAGCTCATCGGAAAACTTCTTTTGCAGCGGGCTTATCTTCAGAAGCAATATGGGGAAGGCTTCTTCATAGCCTGCATTATCCGACGAACCAAACCTTACCATACATCTCTCGCAGCCCTCTGTTCCTCCCGATACAAGAGTTCCTGCGTAGGACAGATCTCTTTCCATATCGTAAAATGACGATAATTGAGAGATGTCCAGAAAATCCGTAAACAGAAATCTGTTTTCAGCGTATGCTCTTTCTGCCAGTTCTTCAAATCTTCTTTTTACTGTATCATCAGATTTCATATCATAATCCCGGGTTTAATAAGTCAGTGTCATCGGATCAACAAAATTACCGCTTGGATCTTTTACTTCAAAGTGGAGATGAGGTCCTGTGCTGTTTCCTGTATTACCCATACATCCCAACTGAGCTGCGGTAGAAACACTGTCACCCGTTGACACGGAAAGTCCGTCCTGAAGGTGACAATACTTGTAAGTATATCCGTCATTTCCCTGAATTACAACATAATTTCCTTCACTCTGATCAAATCCCGCATCGATAACCGTACCGCCCATAGCTGCAATAATCGGTGTTCCTTCACCCGCAACCGTATCTACTGCGGTATGATCTTCACTGAAAGCTCTTGTTATTATCGGGGTACCATTATGAGGCCATACTCTGTCACCGATATCCGTGCTTAAATCCTCAACTTCCGTATTTTCCTGAGTTTCGGAAGAGTTGACTTCACCGGCTTCCGTTGCTGCTTCTGTTTCGGCTTCCGTTGCTGCTTCTGTTTCGGCTTCCGTTATAACTTCCTTATCCTCCTGTGTAACAACCTCCATCGTATTGGTGTTTTCTGCCACATCGATTTTATTCTTCTTCGGATATGTCAAAAATCCGACTGCCAGCGCTATGCATACGCAAAATGCAACGGCCGCTATAATAATCCTGGTCTTTTTCATTTTTAATACGTTCTTTACCCTTTCGTTTGTGCCTATTTCACCAAACGCCACAGGGCACGCCGCAATAAAACGTCTCGGAACACTCATATCAAGAAGCGCCTGGGAATAGGATTTTTTCATACCAAATCCAATTAATTTAATAACTTTCTCATCGCATGCAAACTCTATGTCTTTGCAAAGCAGAACATAGGCAAACCATACAGCCGGATTAAACCAGTGTATAGTTGCAATGAGGAACCCCAAAGGCTTTATCAGGTGATCCCGCCTTTTTATATGAGCGTTTTCATGCTTCAGAACCATATCCAGATTTATTTCACTAAGTCCGTACGGTACATAGATCCTCGGTCTGATGATTCCCAGCACGAAGGATGTGCCTATCTTTTCCGACTGATAGATGTTATCCCGAAGCAGTGTCGCATCACCTACTCTCCTCTTAAGAAGGATAAATGATACAAATGCATATACCATTGCACATGCAGCTCCTATCATCCACACAATCGAAAGAATACTCATAACATCCGATTTCACCGGTTCACTCTGCTCATGAACGTCTACCATAACAACGTCTTCGACATCATTATCATTCACGGCATCCGCTTCTTCCGATACACCCGCCGTCACTATATACTCTTTAGTCGGTAAAGCGCTGTAATCACTTTCTATAGAGAACGGCACCGCCAGCCTGATAAAGACCAGCAGCCACATCAGACATCTGATATATTTCGGCATTTTCCTGAAGATCAGCCTGATCAGGAAGCATGCAGCTATAAGCAGTGACGCCGATATACTGATATTCAGAATTTCAGTAAAAATACCTGTCATTCTAGCCCTCCTTGTAATCGTCGATCATCTTCTGTATCTCATCAATCTCTTTCTTTGAGAGTTTTCTGTTTCTTGTAAATGCCGCAAGAAACTGAGGTATGTTTCCTTCAAATGTTCTTTCCACAACCTCATCTACCTCGGCAGCCTGCACTTCCTCTTTAGTAACAAGAGATGTGATGACCGCTTTCTCACTCTTTACAACACCTCTCTCCGTAAGACGCTTGATGACCGTATAAGTCGTAGCCTTTTTCCAGCCAAGTTCAGCTTCGCAAAGCTTGGCAAGCTCCGTACTCTTTATCGGCTCATGCTCCCACAGGATCAGACAAAACCTGTATTCACTTTCAAAAACCTTTGGTGTACTCATCGCTTTTCTCCTAGTATGATGCATCATAAAAGTCGAACGCATTCGACCTCACGATTGAAGTCTAACACGTTCGACCAATTGTGTCAATTATAAAATTATTAAGATTGATCTATATCCTGAAATCGTCTTCCTCGAAGATAAACTTAATCTCTTCGTATTCTTCGCATATATCATCGCATAATCTTCGGAACTTCATGGCATAATCACTCATGTCCGGAGCAACCCTTTCCAGACCTACTATGCGGATAACCTTATCGGTATAATCCTCCGTAAGTATGTCATAGAGAGCATCCAGATTGTAGCCGTAATAATCCGGAACTTCGATTCCTTCCCGAACTCTGTCATGGAATTCCTCTTTATCGGATACTCCGGTAAAGTCTATCGTATAATCCTCTTCGCCCGATCCGGATACAGTCTCATCCCCCTCTTCCGGAGCCGCATAGAAGCTATCATCAAAAGGATTCTCATATGCCTTATCATCAATATTCATCGCCGGCACCTACCTTTCCTCACCGTAAAGCAGTTCAAAGGTTTCATAGTGATCATCCGTATAATAAACTCTGCCGTCATCGGAATACACTATTCTCTTGGCTCCTCTTTTCTTCTTGCCCTTGGTATCGATATCGCATTCATGATACTTTCCGTAATCCGGAAGTACGCCTTCTCTGTTGCCGAAGACATCTCCTCCGATACTCTTACCCGGTGCGTAATCTTCAAGAGAGCCACCGCTCCATCCCAGTTTCTTCGCTTCCTTCTTGGTTATGAAGTTGGACGGAAGCTCGCCATAGAGATGAATGTAAAGTGCCACATCTTCCTTGGAAGTATATTCGCCGTCCTTATCCAGAGACTCTTCCGCTTCTGAAGCAGCCTCCGTAGTTGCTTCAGTCACAGCCTCCGTTGTTGCTTCGGTTGTTACCTCTGTCGCCGCTTCAGTGGTCGCTTCAGTCGTAGCCTCAGTAGTAACCACCTCCGTGGTTGCTTCAGTGGTCGCCTCCGTTTTGGCTTCCGTAGTTGCCTCTGTTGTTACAACAACCGGCGACTCTGTGGTTGCCTGTGCCTTCTTCTTTCCGCATCCCGCAGGTGCAAACATGAGAAGCATCACAAGGAGCAGCCCGAACACCGCACGAAACATTTTTATACTTTTGAATTTGAATTCATTCATGACTTATCCCTCTGCAGGTTAACAATCCTGCTCCAGATTCGAATCAAAACCTCTGCTGAGTTTCTTAAATGTAACTATAAACAACACGATCGACATAGCCGCAGCACAATAGTCTGTTACAGGCTGTGCCATAGCCGCCATTCTTTCAGTGTGAAATGCATGAGTAAATATATACAGTATCGGCAGATACAGGATACCCTGTCTCGATATTGAAAGAAGCAGTGACGGGAGCATGGCACCCGTGGACTGGATTGCATTTATCATAACAAAGAGAATTCCGATAACCGGTCCTGCTAAGATATAGGTTCTTGAGAACATGAACGCATAATCGAACGCATCCGGATTATCAAGGAACGCCTTAACCAGCGGTCCCGCAAATGTATAACAGATAAATGTCATTATCGCACTGAGGATTACCGCAAGCAGCAGTGAAAACTTCAGCACGTCGATATATCTCTTTTTCATCTTTGCACCGAAGCAGTAACCGAGAAGCGGCTGAACTCCGGAGCCGAGACCGATAAGAAGCATAACGGCTATCATATTGATCTTCATGGCAACACCAAGTCCCGCAACAGCCATATCGCCGTATTCTTTAATAACGTTGTTGATCAGGATGTTGGATACGCTCATGAGGATACTGTTAAGGGATGCAGGAATACCTATAGCAAAAACACCTGTAGCTATACCGTGTCCCGCTCTGTAATCAGTCGGCTTAATGGAAAGCATGGTCTTCTTTGAAAGAAGATGTGTGAGATAGAATCCTGCAGAAATCACATTTCCCAGAACTGTCGCAATAGCGGCACCCGCAACATTCCACTTAAAACCTAGGATCATGATCGGGTCGAATACTATATTTACCATGTTACCTACAATGATTCCCATCATGGCAATCTTTGCATGTCCCTCGGCACGGATTACATTGCTGAAAATGTTACTGATGATGAGGAACGGAATACCGAAAGCCACGATTCTGAGGTACTGTCCCGTATATCCGATAGTATCGGCACTGGCTCCGACCTTCCAGCAGATAGCATCAGCATTTATATAAACCAGTATAAGAGATATAACTCCTACAACAGTTCCTGTCCAGAAACAGAAACTGGATATTTTCTTTGCTTTATCAAAATCCCCTTGTCCAAGACTTCTCGCTATGAAGGAGGTTCCTCCGATACCGAAAAGCATACCTACTGCCATAAATATAAGGAATACCGGTGTTGCCAGAGATACTGCGGCAAACATCAGTGCATCCTTTGTCTGTCCTATGAAGAAGGCATCGGCAAGGTTGTAAAAAAGGATCATGATCATACTTATGATCGACGGGATTACATTGCTGATTACCGCCTTCGGAACAGGCGCATTTCTGAAAATTTCTATATTCTTATCGTTATTCATTTGTTGTATCACCTAAAACTAAATTATTTAAATCGGCCAGAATACTATGATTCCCAGCATTGCCATATAGCAAAGTGTTTTGGGCATCATCAGCATGCCGAGCTTAGGATTCTCCTTACCGAATATCGCTACCGGAAGATAGAATGCAAAGCTTAAGATTACCATGGCTATTATGATCATATAAAATGTCGAAGGCATGGTTGATGCATAGGCTATGACTCTGAAGAAGCCCACCACGGTAAGGACTCCTATCATTACGAAGAAAACATTTCTTATAATTGCCCATGTTTTACTGCCTTCCTTTGAAAACCAGTTGTTCATCGGAAGCAGCAATATGCAGACCCTTATGATCGTAAATACAAGTATCGCCTTCTCAATACCCATATTGTATTTGGACTCGTGATATTCTACGGAATCCCCCATCTTAAGAAGGACATTGTAGAAAAATGTCATGGTCACGGAAGATATAAGATTGCCGAGTCCGAGAAACATATCCTGTCTCCGCATACTGCCCTTAAAAGCCACAATGATCCTCGGCGCAAGATGGAATCCGTCTCCTATCAGAAGAAGCAGCGCCATCATAAATGCAAAGCTGAACCTGAGGCTCTGTCTGTGCAGATTCATGTCCCCCGCAATGCGGTCGTACTCCTTAAATGATACATAAGTGATCACCGCAACGAAGATCAAATAGACGATGCAGAAAATTCCTTCAGCATATCTAGCAACCTTAGGCTTACTATCAACTTCTTTTATATTATCTTCCATACTTTTCACCATCAGATGACAGAGAACACTATGCCCCTGAGTGACCATCCAATCTGTGTCATCTCAGGGGTATAGTGTTGTCTGTCATCGTTCGTTATAGCTATTAAATACTATCTATACATTGATCACTGCTGTAAGTCCAAGCTCGTCCTTGTTTGCATCGAGGAGTGGCTTGATCACTTCATTGATGTACTCTTCTGTCTGCTGTGGAGCACGTCCTACATAGAGTGAAGGCTCCATAAGGCTCTCAAGCTCTTCGAGCGTTCTGCCGAATGCAGGATCAGCTGCGATTCTCTGAAGAAGGTCATTTTCCTTACCTTCACGCTTAACTACAGCACCTGCTTCCATTGAGTACTGTCTAATCTTCTCATGAAGTTCCTGACGGTCTCCGCCGGCCTTTGTAGCATCCATCATGATGTTCTCTGTAGCCATGAAAGGAATCTCTTCCATGAACTTCTTGTAGATAACCTTGTCGTAAACAACAAGTCCGTCTACGATATTGAGATAGAGATCAAGGATTCCGTCAACAGCAAGGAATGCTTCAGGAACAGAGATTCTCTTATTAGCAGAATCATCAAGTGTTCTCTCGAACCACTGTGTAGCTGCTGTGATTGCAGGGTTAACTGCATCGCAGATTACATAGTTTGCAAGAGATGCGATACGCTCGCTTCTCATAGGATTTCTCTTATAAGCCATTGCTGATGAACCGATCTGGTTCTTCTCGAAAGGCTCTTCGATCTGCTTAAGGTGCTGAAGAAGTCTGATATCATTTGAGAACTTGTGAGCGCTCTGTGCGATACCTGCAAGAACGTTAAGTACTCTTGAATCAACCTTACGTGAATATGTCTGTCCTGATACAGGATAAACATCATCGTAACCCATCTTCTCTGCAATGATCTTATCAAGCTTCTTAACCTTCTCATGATCTCCGTTGAAGAGCTCAAGGAATGAAGCCTGAGTACCTGTTGTACCCTTTGATCCCAGAAGCTTCTGCTGTGAGATCATGTATTCAACGTCACAAAGATCCATGTAAAGCTCGTTGAGCCAGAGTGTTGCTCTCTTACCTACTGTTGTAGGCTGAGCAGGCTGGAAATGTGTAAATGCGATGGTAGGAAGATCCTTGTACTCCATAGCGAACTTTGAAAGCTCGTTGATTACATTGAGGAGCTTCTTTCTTACCAGCTTAAGACCTTCTGTCATGATGATGACATCTGTATTATCACCTACGTAGCAGCTTGTTGCTCCAAGGTGGATGATACCTGCAGCCTTAGGGCACTGGAAGCCGTATGTATGAACGTGAGCCATAACATCGTGACGTACCTTAGCCTCTTCAGCCTTAGCCATATCGTAATCAATCTCTTCGCTGTGAGCCTTTAACTCGTCGATCATTTCCTGTGTTATACGAGGCTGTCCGTCCTCACCGAGAAGATTAAGTTCCTTCTCTGCTTCAGCAAGAGCGATCCAAAGCTTACGCCATGTCTTGAACTTCTTATCAGGTGAGAAGATATACTGCATTTCCTTGCTGGCATATCTTTCCGAAAGTGGGCTTACATACTTATCCTGTGACATATTATTTCTCCTTTTCACTGTTCTATGTGACGTCTTCGCAGAAAACCCTTTCCTACAAAGACTGACTTTCAAAATAATTAATTCATGTACTCAGCTATTGCGTCTTTCCAGTCTTTGAAAACAAAGTCACTGGTAAGTCTGAGCATCATATTATCGAGTACTGAGTATGCCGGGCGCTTTGCCGGGGTCGGATATTCATCGGTTGTTATATGCTTAACCTTTGTATCCTTGCCTGCGAGTCTGAATATCTCTTCTGTGAAGTCTGCCCATGAGCAGAAGCCTTCGCAGGTTCCGTGGAATACGCCGTAATTGTCTGTTGGCTCAAGTGCATATATGCATCTTGCAAGCTCGAGCGCGCTTGTCGGAGAACCGATCTGGTCACCTACTACAGAAACCTCATCATGGGTCTCTGCCAGACTAAGCATAGTCTTTACAAAGTTCTTTCCGTCGCCGTAGAGCCATGCTGTTCTGATGATGAAGAACTTATCTGCAAACTGCTTTACAAACTCTTCACCCGCATACTTTGTTCTTCCGTATGCACCAAGCGGCTTAGGGCTGTCGAACTCTGTATAAGGAACTGTGTTTGTTCCGTCAAATACATAATCGGTTGAAACATGAATAAACTTAACATCGAAACGCTTTGAAGCAATAGCCAGATTTCTCGGACCGATTGCATTTATCTTGTAGCAGAGCTCCTCTGCTGTCTCAGCGCCGTTAACATTTGTGAATGCAGCACAGTTGATTATAACATCCGGCTTCTCTTCCTCGACAAATGCGAGTACTCCCTGAAGGTCTGTTATGTCCATAGCCTTAACGCCTTCAACTCCTACATCCGTGTTGATAAGGCTGACCTTACCGGCCTCAACATCTGCCTTATAAACTTCATTGATAGCTCTTCCGAGCTGTCCGTTACAACCTGTAACCAGAATTTTCTTCATCTCTTTTTCTCCCTGATGATCTTACTTATGTATCCCTATATTAATTCGCCTTTTGAGCGGGATTATCACTCTGTAAGGAAGCGGCTTCTGAGTCAGCCTGCAATATTCCTTAAAGTCTTTGTTGTAGGTTTTAAATCTTCTCTTGGATGCTTCTTTATCGCTGAAGTCAAGCCCCGAAAGCTTCTGGCTTATATCTCCCGGAACCACCAGTACCAGGTTCTTTCCCTTTTCTATCAGCTCATCCATGAGGATATAGTCTACCATATCGAGGAAGAGTCTTTCCTCAAATCCGCCTATTTCCTCCAGCAGTTCTGCCTTGATGGTAAGACCGCTGTTTATGGCGTAAATATTTTTGTAAACGCCCGTCTCCTGAATAGGTTCACGATTCTTCGGGAAGATAGTATTCTTCTTCATCGGCGACACAACAAAATCGCCCTGCTTAACTATTCCCGTAATAAGATTCGGCTGTCTTCTCTCGATGGCTTTATATACATTTCCGATATACTTTGCCGAAAACAGAGTATCATCGTCTGCAAACATAAGCCATATATCATCGAAGGCCTGTGCATCCCAGAGAGCCTTGTTATAGGCCTTGCTGAGTCCCAGGTTTTCGCCGTTTCTTACATAGTGAAAGCCGTACTTTTCGGCTTCCGAAGCATTTCCGCCGAATCCGTCCTGAGATGAGTTATCATATATCCATACTTCAAGATTTTCCAGTTCGGACAGTGCCTTTCTGAAAGATTTGAGACTTGCTATCTCAGATACCTTGCGGTTGTGAATCACACATACTACTCTTAATTTCATAACCAATTACCTATTTCTTATCTGATAATCTTTCATTGAGCCTCTTAATGAGAATCCTTATATATCTCATTTTTGTTTTAAGCGGCAACCTCTGTCCCATGGATGCCGTCGCCGTGCCTTCATGTCTTCTGTATGCCGAAAGCTTTTTATTAAATAAGACTATCCTTTTGCTGTCGATGTATTCGGCAACTGTTCCTATCCACTGATCGTGCATCGCTACGTCACGCGGTATAGGACATATATATTGCAGCAGTTCTTTTGAAAATGCCATGCAGTTTCCCATATATCCGTTTCTCACGGTATTATATACGAGACCCTTGTTTACATGCTTCATAGTGAAAAGATCGGTTCCGAGACTCTCCAAATTCTCGTCACAGAACTCACAGTTATGAAGTACCAGCAGCGGATCCGTTTTTATAAAGATCTTACGGATGAGCTTCATCTTGTACGGATTCCATACATCATCCTGATCCGCAAGGAGGATAACATCTCCCGTACAGTTTTGGATCGCATTTTCAAAATTTGCTATAACACCTTTTTCTTCGCAGATGAAAACCTTTACCCGGGGATCTGCCTCGGCATAACCCGAAACGATCTTTTCGGTATCATCCTCCGACGGATTGACCGAGATGATAAGTTCATCATTCTTACCCATCTGAGCGATAACGGAATCTATCTGTTCCCCGATATACCTTTCTCCGTTGTAGGCCGCCATTGCAACCGATAGTTTCATACTAGAACTCCCAACCCCATTTGCGGTAATAAACCAAAAGCGATCTGATGAATCTGTAGATTCCTCTCAGATTTCCGGTATTCTCTCTCTGCCAGTCGTGATGGACTGCAGTACCCGGATAAAATACTATACGCTTACCTTCTTTTCTTACTCGGCGCGACAGGTCCGTATCTTCACAGTACATGAAGAATCTGTTGCTGAAGCCCTTCTTCTCCTTGATGTAAGCGGTGGATGTTCCGAAGAAGCATCCCGTACAAAACTCTATATCAGTAGGCTCCGAGAGATCCTCGTTCTGTCTGGTATAACGACGTCTGAGATATTTGAATCCCGGAAGCTTACTTACAAACACATATCTGATGGTCGGACAATACTTCGGAAGGAACTGCTCCGTGCCGTCACTGTTAAGGATCTTCGGTGTGGCAAGTCCCACTGTGTCATCCTTCTCCAGTTCCTTAGCAAGGAATCCTATGGCATCCCTATCCATAAAAATATCCGGATTGATCACAAAATGATAATCCGACTTTACTTTCTTTATGATAGCATTGTGTCCGTAGCCGAATCCTCTGTTCTGAGAACTGCACACCAATGTCACTTCCGGATATTTCTTCTGGATGATCATCGGTGTATCGTCTTCGGAACCGTTATCATATACATAGAGCTTAAAGTCATAATCTTTTCCCGCTGTCTGCTTCAGCACGGACTCTATGCACTTTTCAATTGTCCTAGCATTATTATAGGTGACTATACTGCCTGTTATCTTCATGAATTAATGTCTGCCTTCCCTTACATCCAGTTTATCCCTGTATGTATTAAACTTCTCTTCCGTATCTCTCTCGAATCCCTCTGTGGAATCCTTCTTAAAGAGTACAACAAGAGTCTGGAATATAAGCTTGATATCAAGCCAGAGGCTGTACTCCTCAATATACATGATATCAAGAACCAGCTTATCTCTAGGCGATGTATTGTATTTACCTGCAATCTGGGCGTAACCGGTTATTCCGGCCTTAACCCTGAGTCTGTACTCGAACTCCGGCAGGTCATTTGTATAGTTAAATATATTGGCAAGCATTTCCGGACGCGGTCCTACTATGGACATGTCGCCCTTTATTACATTTATGAACTGAGGGATCTCATCAATTCTGAAACGGCGGAGGATCTTACCTACCTTGGTGATTCTCTCGTCATCAACTACCGAAAGATAGTTGTTTACATTCTCTTTCATAGTTCTGAGCTTATAAACGGAGAAGATTCTTCCACCTCTTGTAGCTCTGTTCTGCTTGAAAAATATCGGGCCTCTGTCCTCGATCTTAATAGCAAGTGCAGCTATTATGACTATCGGAAATGTAATGATGAGCGCCAGCAGTGCAAGGATGAAGTCGAAGATTCTCTTGAAGAAATTCTGCTCTGCATTAAGTCCCAGAAGCGACATTTCAAAAAGAGACATATCATCCAGCATTATATGTCTGGAATGCATCTCAACAACGTCGGCCATGGACGGGTTGATATATACTCTCTTCATATTCTGATAACAGAACTCCACTATCTGAGTACGCTCCATGGAAGGAACGTCATACAGGAAAATGGTATCGAACTTAGGAATGATCTCCTTCAGATTCTCGTTCTTGTAATCCGCATTTCCGCCTATCTTATACTGAAGTCTGTACTTCTTGATTCCTCTTGTGATCTCGTCAAGAGACTGCTTCGAGGATGTAATGATAAGGCAGTTTTCCGGCTCGTAAATCGTAAAGTAAACCCAGTTGCCGCCGTATGCCGCTATTATGATAAGGACGATCTGAATCACAAAAATAATGAGCAGCAGCCATGGCTGTTCAAATTCAAATCGAATATTATTGGCAGAGTTTGTGTTCATGACACAGAGCATTACATAGGCTACTATGTCCGTCATGACCGTTGCCAGTGACAGCGATGTTATGATCGGCTTGCTCTTTCTCTTTCCTATATCATATCCTCCGTATATCTTAAGGAACAGATATCCGGATATTACGTAACTCAGCGTTGTAACGGCACTAGTTCTGGATAATCCGAGGAGCTGCCAGTTTTCGATGGCATATAACCTGTAGAATACCCAGAAACATGAGAAATATATTATTAACTTAAAGAGGAAAACCAATAGGTTTCCGCATTGTTTAAGCTGTTCTTTCATAGTTCTTCCTTATTTTTGAACATAGATATGCTCATTATAAGTCATAATCAGGCAAGTTTCAAGTTTGCTGAATCCGCTATGCTTTTTTCTCCTTCAGCATAAGTGATATTGCCTTACGTATATTGGATATTCGGGCAGTCTTGTGATTACCGCCGAACTCTCCGTCAATAGTCCAAGGAACTTCCTCAACGCACTTTACGGCTATCTTGGAAGTTCTTCTGAAGATGATAAGTTCATCATCCAGATTTTCTGTGAGAAGACTGTTTACGATCTTCTGCAGCTGTATCGGGTTAGTCGGATTCTTGATCAGTACGGTTTCGAAAAGTCCGTCGGAAAATGCCATATGTCTGGCTCCGAAGTTCTTGAAACCACCTACCGAAAGAGAATTCGTGATCTGTCCGTAAATGAAGTCGCCTTCCACTATCTCACCGTCAAACCATACCTTCATGTGATAAGGTCTGAGTTTTGTGATAGCTCCCAGAGCTTCTATGATATACGCCGCATGTCCCAGAGTATTCTTCAGGTTCTGCGGTGTTGAATATGATATATCGGTAAATGCACCGAAGGCCGCAACGTAGATGAAGAATTCCTTCTCCAGTCTTCCCACGTCCACATGGCACACTACTCCGTCAACTATCTCTTTTGCGGCCTCAACCGGATTGAGGCTTATCTTCAGGCTCTTTGCGTAATCGTTGGTGGAACCGCATGGTATGTAACCCATATGGATTCTGCGCTTAATCTCTCTTTCGACACGCATGATACCGCTTACGGTATTATCCAGTGTTCCGTCTCCGCCGGCGCAGACTACCAGATCGTAATCCGCTGCATTTTTATAAAGATAATCGGAATTCATCTTCTTATCTTCGCGGGTAAGATAAACCGTAACAACATATCCCGCTTTTTCGAAAATATCGATTATATCAATCAGATCAGCTTTTATTACCGTTCTTCCCGCCTTGGGATTAACCACAAAAAGAAGTTTTTTCATATTCAAAATTCCCCTCTGCTATTAACCGACTGTCCTTCTTGCCAAATACTTTTCAAGTCCTCTTTTTCTGAGCTTGCATGCCGGGCAGTTGCCGCATCCGTCACCCTTCACTCCGTTGTAACATGTAAGCGTCATTTCCCTTACTATATCAAATCCGCCCAGGCTGTCTGCAAGTGCCCATGTCTCTTCTTTATCGATCCACATAAGCGGAGTTATTATATCAAATTCATACTCCATTGCAAGATTAAGTGTTGTATTAAGTGACTTGATGAAAATATCACGGCAGTCCGGATATCCCGAGAAATCACTCTGTGATACACCTGTGATGATGTCTGTGATTCCCTCACCCTTTGCAAAGATTGCCGCATAAGTAAGGAAGAGCATGTTTCTTCCCTCTACGAAAGAATTCGGTGTGCCCTCTTCCGGAGCATCGGTATCAACCTTGATATCTTCTCTTGTAAGAGAGTTCGGTGCAAGACGGTTAAGCTCCTTCAGATCGATAACTGTCTGCTTAACTCCCAGCTTCTCGCAGATTGCAGCTCCGCACTCCAGCTCCTTCTTATGTCTCTGGCCGTAATCAAAGGAAACCGCCAGAACTTCCTTATAATTCTTCAGCGCCCACAGAAGGCATGTTGTACTGTCCTGTCCGCCGCTGAATACAACTACTGCTTTTTCCTTATTCTTCATAATCTTCTCCGTTTTATAATCCTACTGCATTCATAACTCTCTGCTCAAGAGCAGGCTCTTCTCTGAATCTTCCGCGAAGGGTTGTGGTAACCGTATGTGCGGGAGTATTCTTTATGCCTCTTGCTGTCATGCAGCTGTGCTTACCTGTGATAACTACAGCCACATCCGGTGAACCCGTAACCTTGCTTATGATATATGCAATGTCGGTTCCGATCCTCTCCTGAAGCTGAAGTCTCTTTCCTACCATTTCCGCTATTCGGGCTATCTTACTGAGACCGATGACTCTGTCCTTCGGAATATAAGCCACGGCAACCTTCATATCGTACATAAGAGCAATATGATGCTCGCAATAGCTGAATATCTCTATATCCTTTACCAGGACCATGTCGCCGTCTCCCGGTGCTGTGAAAGTCTTGTTGAACATTTCGGCTATCTCGTCATTGGTATAGCTTATGCCCTCGAAAACCTCCTCATACATTCTTGCCACTCTGTCAGGCGTATCCTTAAGACCTTCTCTGTCCGGATCCTCTCCTATGGCAAGAAGTAATTCCCTGATATGATATCTTACCTTATCCTTATCTACTGACATTTTTAATTTTTCCTCCGATTTAAACTCCCCTTTTGTCAGGGTCCCAAATGTATTTATGGAGCTGCAGCTGCAGCCTTACATCATTCATATTGTTGTTCAGCATAAAGTCCACGATATCCTTCGGATCTATCCTGCCGAATACCGGACTTATATATACGGCGCATTTTCCCGCAAGCCCGTACTGCTCCGTAATGCACTTCATCTTCTTCAGGTCTGTCATATCCGCCACAACAAACTTGACCGTGTCGGATTCGTCGACCGCCGAGAAGTTTTCCGGGCACATCAGTTCTTCCATTCCGCTGCAAGGGCATTTGTAATCCACCGTGAAGCACAGCCTGTCATCTGCATCTCCGACTGCCTTATGCACATACTCCTTGACCGGTCTGATGTCCACAGCTCCGTTGGTCTCTATCTCAACTCTGTACATTCCGTCCTTCAGAATGTCCGCTATCAGCTCTTCTATTCCCGGCTGAAGCAGCGGCTCACCGCCTGTCAGAGTAATATTCTTTATTTTCTTTTCCCTTATAGTCTTCAGCAGAGCATCCTTTTCCATCAGGGGAAAACTGTCCGTGTTTTCCATCGCCCACTTTGTATCACAGTAAGTGCAGTTCAGATTGCAGCCTGCGAGTCTTACAAACAGTGCAAGCTCTCCGGCTCTCTTGGCCTCACCGTTGATACTTGAAAAGATTTCCGCCACTCGGTATTCTCTCATAGCATTTACCTACTCTGTGTAACTTGCCTGATTATCCGGTGTTTCGAATACGCTCACCTTGATAACCTGATAACCTTTCGTCTTTATAACATCATAGAAATACTTGGCAAGATTCTCGGCAGTCGGTCTTCCTTCGAAGTACACGATCCTGAATCCTTCTTTTTCCATAGCCGCAACTGTCTCCGGCATAAGACTGTCCTTCTCCGCAATAAGAGCATGGTCCAGTTTATCCGTCTCTTCCTTCAGGTCATCCTTCAGTTTGCCGAAGTCAACCACCATTCCCTTGAACGGTCCTTCTTCCTGAAGTGTCTCACTGCCTACGTCCACGCTGATGGTCCATCTGTGTCCGTGAAGGTTGGCACACTTGCCGTCATAACCTTTAAGGAAATGCGCACTGTCGAATTTTGATTTTGTGGTAAGAATATACATATAAATCTCCTGTAAAAAATAAAAAGGGGCAGGACGCACCTACCCCATATAAATCTAGTCCCGGTTTTGATTGTTCCGCTGGAGGGTACAAATGAACAGCTTCTATTCAATTAGATTCCAAGGAAGTTCTTAACTACCTTTTCCATATCTTCTTTGTCACATACTGTCTTGTGAAGTACTTCGGCACTTCTGATGTCCTCGATAGCCTGAGGGATCTTTACTGCAGACAGTCTTGCAAGCTCATCAACAAGCTCGAAATCGCTCTTTGCATCATATGCAGGATCGATAGCTGTCATAACGCTTCTTGTGAACTTATAAGGACTTGCTGTGGAAGCGATAAGTGTAGGAGTTGTTGTATCTCCTGTCTCTTCCTTGAACTTATCGTATACATTTACAGCAACTGCTGTATGTGTATCGATGATATATCCGTCCTCGTCATATACCTTTCTGATTGTCTCTGCAACTTCATCCGATGTTGCAAAGTTACCGTAGAAGTGGAACAGGTTCTTCTTCATCTGATCTGTGATCTTGTATCTTCCTGTCTCGTTCAGCTGCTTCATGAACTCTGCATTGTCTTCTGCGCTGTTGCCTGCGATTCTGTATATAAGTCTCTCAAGGTTGCTTGAGATGAGAATATCCATTGAAGGTGAAGATGTAAGTATGAAATCTCTGTTTCTGTCGTACTCGCCTGTTGTGAAGAAATCATACAGAACCTTGTTGTCGTTTGATGCACAGATGAATCTGTCTACAGGAACACCCATAAGTGATGCATAGTATGCAGCAAGGATGTTACCGAAGTTACCTGTAGGAACGACTACATTTATCTTATCTCCTGCAGCGATCTTTCCACTGGCGATAAGTCTTGTATATGAATATACATAGTAAACAATCTGCGGAACAAGACGTCCGATGTTGATGGAGTTAGCTGATGAGAACTGATATCCCTTGCTGTTTAACTCCTCTGCAAGAGCCTTGTCCTGGAACATAAGCTTAACGCCTGTCTGAGCGTCATCGAAGTTGCCTGTGATTCCCGCAACAAATGTATTCTTACCTCTCTCGGTAACCATCTGCTTCTCCTGAATCGGGCTTACACCGTTCTTAGGATAGAATACAGCGATCTTTGTTCCCGGAACATCTGCGAATCCGGCAAGGGCAGCCTTACCTGTATCACCTGATGTTGCTGTAAGAATTACGATATCGTTTGAGATGTTGTTCTTTCTTGCTGCCGTAGTCATAAGATACGGAAGGATTGAAAGAGCCATATCCTTGAATGCTATTGTCTTTCCATGGAAGAGCTCCATGATATATGCACCATGATGATATTTAACCGGTACTATAAGCTCGTTATCGAACTTTGAATCATAAGCACTGTTGATACAGTATCTGAGTTCCTCGTCCGTAAAGTCTGTAAGCATAAGCTTCATAACTTCAAATGCTACCTCGCGGTAGTTCATCTTCTTAAGCTCATCAAAGCTTACGTCAAGTGTAGGAATTTCGTCAGGAACGAAAAGTCCTCCTTCATTTGCAAGTCCCTTAAGAATTGCCTCTGATGCTGTTGCTGTTTCTTCTGAATTTCTTGTACTGCGATATAAGAATCCCATGATGCCTCCTAATTTAATATATATACATCTGCGGTCTGACGACCGAAATTGAGTGCGTCCTGATGTGTGGTAAAGAATATATCTATTCTGTTACCCTTAATGGCACCGCCTCGGTCTTCTACGGTGTAGATAACGCCGTTGATAACCATCTTGGTACCGAAGCTGAATCTTGAGTCAGCTGCTATCGTATGATTTGCCGTAGCAAGTGTTCCACAGGCTGTTATACCGTTGGTCTTTCCACAGCATAAAGCACACGGACAGTATCCCGTAAGAACAAACTGACCTGCATATGTGCCTGTCTGTCCGGCCTGTGCGAGAACCGGCGTGGTAATTGCCGCATTTCCCTGAGGAAGAACGTAAGTAGAACCTGCTCCGAGAAGCATAGTGCTTTCCGTTGTACTGGTATCTATCTCCTTGATCTCATTCAGCTGATACTGATCGAGACGTCCCTCTGCAAGAGCGTTCTTTGAACTCTTGGTATATTTATCTTCAGCTACTATGGCCGTGAGCGCCGCTTTGTTCTTATCAAGCATCTCATCACCGGTTGCTACGAATTCATCCGATTCCGTAAGGACCGGTGTTTCCGTATTCGGATTGGTTATGGCAGAACTTACCAGCTTGCCTTCTCTTTCCTCATATGCCACTTTATCATATCTCGACTGTGACACAGGCTCATCGTAAAGAGCCGAGACAGCGATCATACGTCCGTATTCATTTGAACCAAGTCTGCTTCCCGCTACCGATGCCACACATACGATAAGAAGTGAAAGCACAACAACGGCAGAAGCTATTTTACTTCTTTTCATATTTTCTACCATTATATATCGAAAAAAAATGCACACCTGTTTCGATGTGCATTATAGACTCCCAGCCATACTTAGTCAAGTGAAGAATTCGTTAATAACCTACTGCTCTCTGCCCAATCCTTCTACCAGTTCCAGCAGTTCTTCGGTATGAGTTGCCGCACAGACCTGCCTTCTCAGCCTTGCCGAGTTCTTTATTCCTTCGGTGTACCAGGCGATATGCTTACGCATCTCACGGACACCGATATATTCTCCTTTAAGCTTTACCATGAGTTCGATATGTCTTTTCATCATATCTCTGATTTCATCCAGAGTCGGACGCGGCGGGATTGTCTCTCCTGCAAGTCCGGCTTTTATCTCTCTGAATATCCAGGGATTGCCCTTTGCCGCTCTCGCTACCATTACGCTGTCGCAGCCGGTCTCTTCCTTCATTCTCATGACATCCTCTGCGGATTCGATATCACCGTTTCCGATAACAGGGATCTTTACGACTTCCTTTACACGACGGATCACCGACCAGTCGGCCTTTCCGCTGTAGAACTGTTCTCTGGTCCTGGCATGGACCGCTATCGCAGCCGCTCCCGCTTCTTCCAGCGCTGCTGCCATTTCCGGTACATTTATACTGTTCTCATCGAATCCGGATCTTATCTTTACCGTTACCGGAATATCTATCCTGCTTGTCATGGCACGGACTATATCCGCCGCCAGTTCGGGATTCTTCATAAGAGAAGATCCTTCACCGTTACCCACGATCTTCGGAACAGGACATCCCATGTTGATATCGATAAAATCAAAATCCCTCTCCTTTGCGATCTTCTCGGCTTCCCCGGCCATGATCTCCGGGTCGCTTCCGAAAAGCTGAACTCCTATGGGATGCTCAACCTCATCTGTAAGAAGAAGGATTTCGGTCTTATGATTGTTATACATAA
>CACZHN010000006.1:24735-32506 GCA_902780985.1 uncultured Lachnospiraceae bacterium
TCGCGCTTATCATTTCAGTTGTCATCAGGTCGCAGCCCATCTCTTTGCAGAGAAGGCGGAAAGGAAGATCCGTGACTCCCGCCATAGGGCCAAGTGCGATCCTGTTTTCAAAATCAATATTCTTCATATTTATTCTACTGCTTATCGTAGATTATCCTTAATCCGTGAAGTGTAAGTTCAGGATCGTAGATATCGATGGCATCCGTAGCTTCGGAAATGAGCTTTCCGAGTCCGCCTGTAGCGACTACCTTGATGTCATCAAGTCCCGACTCTTCCTTCATCTTACGGATTACATATTCCGTCTGTCCGATGTATCCGTAATAGATACCGGCCTGCATGCTGGATACTGTATCCTTTCCGAGGATTGTATCCACCTTCTTAATCTCAACTTCAGGAAGTTTTGCTGTTCCGTGCCAGAGTGCGTTTGCCGCAAGTCTGATTCCCGGAGAAGTAACTCCCGCTGAAAATGTTCCGTCACCCAGAACAAGGTCGTGAGTTGTAGCTGTACCGAAGTCTACTACGATTACCGGTCCGCCGTACATTTCATATGCTGCTACCGCATCCACAAGTCTGTCGGCACCCAGTTCCTTCGGATTCGGGATGGCAAGTCTGATACCTGTCTTGATCCCCGGAGCCACTATTACAGGGTTAACTTCAAAGTACTTGATGATGCTGCTTGTAAGTGAATGCATAACATCAGGTACAACCGATGCGATGATAACCGCATCTATATCCTTGATGGAATAACCGTTGAGCATAAGCCACTCACCGAAGAATACACCGAATTCATCTGAGGTTCTGGAGGTCTTGGTTATCATTCTGAATGTCTTAACCAGTTCTTTACCGTCAAAAAGTCCGATGGTAAAATTTGTGTTTCCTACGTCTATAGCAAAAAGCATTTCTTAATCCTCCGAGTCGCCAAAGAATAATTCATAATACTGCTCTAACTGTTCAAACAGTTCTCTCTTCTCTATCTGAAGTCTCTTAACCTTAAGTCCGCATCCTATCTCATCATAGAGGAAGTCATCGTCGTTGGACTGAGTCAGGATATCAAGGTTGCCTTCCCTGTCGAAGTAGAACATGATCACTCCGCCGATCTCCTCGGTGAAGAGAACACATGCAACCTTAAGTTCGTCCCTGATCCTCGGCGGAAGGTTTTCGAACTTCGGATTCAGATAAAATTTCTCCGTGTACTTTGAGGCACTGCAGAGAATTTCTTCGTTTTCGTACATAATAATCTCCTATTACTGAGCCGCATGGTTGTCATTCCTTGCTTCTGCGAAGCTCACGGCCACGGGACCCTCCCTCGTGTTACTCGGGCAATCCCGTGGACTGAATGACATCCTGCATATCGTACATACCCGGCTTCTTTCCTGCGAGGAATTTAGCGGCGCTGACTGCGCCTACGCCGAAGATTCTTCTTGAATAAGCTATATGTCTTATCTCGATAACTTCGTCCTGTCCTGCGAAGATTACGTCATGGGTTCCCGGAATGGAACCTGCTCTTACTGCGGAGATTCCCAGTTCCTTCTTGTCGCGGGCCTGCATTCTGTCGGAACGGTTATATACATATTCGAACTGTCCGTCAGCTGCTTCGTTGATGGCATCGGCAAGTGCAAGAGCTGTTCCCGAAGGTGCATCCAGCTTGTTGTGATGATGCTGCTCAACTATTTCCACATCAAAGCCTGCAGGTACGAATACCTTTGTTGCAGACTTAAGAAGGTTCATGATCGTATTTACTCCGAGGCTCATATTTGCTGACTTAAGGATAGCTGTTTCAGTTGAAACCTCTCTTACTCTGTCTAACTGTTCTGTGCTGAGTCCTGTGGAGCAGAGCACTACAGGGATTTTCTTTTCGGATGCATAATCCAGGAGAGCATCTACTGCGGAAGCATTTGAGAAGTCAATGATGACATCTGCTTCTACGTCGCAGCTCTTAATATCCGAAAATACGGGAAAATCGCATTTATTATCATTATATACATCAACACCTGCTACGATTTCGGCATCGTTATCCGCAGCTACTACTTCTGCGATAACCTTGCCCATTCTTCCGCAGGCTCCGTGCATTATTATCTTTGTCATATGTTTCGCTCCTTAGAACTGAATTCCGTACTCACGCATAGCCTTCTCAAGTCTTGCTGTATTTTCAGGCTCCATCTCTGTAAGAGGAAGTCTTACCTTGCCGTTGCAGAATCCCATAAGCTCTGTAGCCTTCTTTACAGGGATAGGATTAACTTCACAGAAGAGTGCCTTGCAGAGGTCGATAGCCTTGAGCTGAAGCTCTCTTGCTCTCTCTACATTTCCGTCAAGGAATGACTGGCAGAGCTCGTGTGTATCCTCAGGGATGATGTTAGCTGTTACAGAGATAACTCCGCATCCGCCAAGAGCCATAAGAGGAACGATCTGATCATCATTTCCCGAATAGATATCCAGGCATCCGTTTGCAAGATGTGCAAGCTCGGCAACCTGTGAGATATTTCCGGAAGCTTCCTTGATACCAACGATGTTCTCTACTGTCTGTCCGAGCTTTACAGCTGTTGCAGGCTGAATGTTGCATCCTGTTCTGCTTGGTACGTTATACATGATGATAGGTGTATCTACGCTTTCAGCAACCTTTGTGAAATGCTGGATGAGACCACCCTGTGTACACTTGTTGTAATACGGTGTAACCATGAGCATACCGTCAACGCCGCACTTCTCAGCTTCCTGGCTGAGGTAAACAGCTGATGCTGTATCGTTTGAACCTGTACCTGCGATAACAGGGATTCTTCCGTTTGCCTGCTCTGCTACTACTGCGATGCACTCAAGATGCTCTTCCATAGTAAGCGTTGCAGCCTCACCTGTTGTACCGCAAACAATGATTGCATCTGTATGATGCTCTACATGAAAATCAACCAGCTTTCTGAGTCCTTCGTAATCTACGCTGAGGTCCTCGTTAAAAGGTGTGATAAGTGCTACTCCTGATCCTTTGAAAATTGCCATTTTTCATTCCTCCTATTGATAAAACGTTACTACCGGTCTTTAATCATTATCATTGATCTTGGCTCAACCAACACATAAAACAAAAGACCGGAAAACTTCCGGTCTTTGAATAAGCTACACTGCTCTAATAATCACAATCTATGATATGTGTGCTGATATTCTATAAACCGTAGCTCTCCACTAATGTGATGATGCTACCTCTTGTGAATATAGCCCATCACTGTAAGTGACAGTTCTGCAGATCTTATCTGCAGACCCAGCACCGAATATGCTGAATATCCGGAACTTCGGCGGTTCATCCTTTCTCATATCTTCATCTGAGTCAGTCTCATCGGATACGGTACTTATAATCACCGCGCCTCTACATATAGCGTATATTAGCACTACAAATAACTTATGTCAATTTGTTTTTTTCTTCGGAATTTACTCCAGTCCGGTCTTGTCGATCAGCCGGTCAAGAAGGCGCAGACTCTTGCCGCAGTCCTTGATATTCTGTCCGAAAAACTCCGACGCCATAGCCGCATCGATAGTCATTACTTCATCATGTCCTTCTACGGAATATTCATATCTTACCCAGTCCAGATTGCCGGTCATGGCGATCAGGATATAGGCTATGGACTCCATATCGCTTTCCTTAAGCGTTCTGTCCTTCTCCGTATAATCCGGAAGTCTGAGGATCCATCCGTAAGGCTCTTCGGCTGTCATCAGTTCGTTTCTGTAGTCTCCCAGACGTCCCTGCATATTCAGGGCTCTTGCTGTCTCTCCGTTAGCAGGCATTTCTCCCACATAGTCGTGTCTTGTCTCATATACTTCCGATGCAAGAAGGGAAATAGCCTCTCCGTCTTCCCAGACGACTCTGCCATCCAGTACCACCTGATGTATATCGTTCTCTGCCTCGAACGTCTCAATATAGAATCCGCCTTTATGGATAAAGTTTTTACGAACGGCCTTGGTGGATATCGTAACCACTCCGTCTTCTTCCGTAATTATCGTATCCGACACCGCATGTGCAGGGTCTACCGGATAACCTTCTACAGAAAGACGTTTTCCGTCTACTGTAACTTTACAATCCAGCCAGTTGTCGTAGCGCGGTTCTCCCACAACAAAGAATCTGATGAATACTATTACTGCCAAAGTAAGTATCGCAGCCGACAGACTGAAGATCACCACCTTTACATTTCTCTTTTTATTCTTCTTGAGAAAATCGATTTCCTTCTTGTCGCTGTCATCAGGTACATACTGTTTTTCGATCCCGTCTCTCATGCCTTCAAGGATCTGTCTGCACTTCTCACAGCTTTCCACATGTTCTTCTATCGCGGCATTTGTAACATCGTTTGTTAATCCGTCTACATATGACGGAAGCAGATCCTGTATGATCTCGCATGGTATATTATTCATTATTCTCCACTTCCTTTCTTAATTTTTCCTTACCTCTATAGAACGTAACTCTTGCCCAGTTTTCCGTCTTTCCGTGAATCTCTCCTATCTCCCTGAAAGACAGACCTCCGAAAACTCTGAGGTAAATGACTTCCCTGTAAGGTTCTTCCACGTTATGGAGCTTCCTGAAAAGCTCCGTTTTTTCCGTTGACCGGATCACATCCTTTTCGGCTGAATCTACGGGAATGGCCATATCCTCAATATCTTCATGCTTCGGATGTTTTCTGAGATAGGTAAGGATAACATTCTTTGCGATTGCGCAAAGCCATGTTGAAATCTTGCAGCTTTCATCATATCTGTCGCTGGACTTTATAGCCTGATAGAACGTTTCCTGTGTCAGTTCTTCAGCCAGGTCGCTGTCCTGCACCTTCGACAGTATGAATCTGAAAACCGTCTGAGCATACTTCTGATATATCTCATCCATCGACTGCAAGTTCTCACCTCCTTCTTGTCTGTTCTATAAAGTTAATGCAAGAAAGTGTCGATTCGTTACAAATTTTCTAAAAAAAATTTTTTATTATCTTCTCTGCCTTAAAACCTCGTACATTACGACCGCCGCGGAGACTCCCGCATTAAGGGATTCCACCTGTCCCTCCATAGGGATCCTCAGCAGTCTGTCGGCTTTTTCGGCCACCGCATCACTGAGTCCTCTGCCTTCATTTCCTATGAGAAATGCAGCGGCCCCCGTGAAGTCTTCATCGTAAAACTCTTTTCCGTTCAAATGCGTTCCGAACACCACTATGCCGGCCGCTTTGAGCTTCTCTATATCCGCAGGAAGATCATCACTGATACATACCTTCATCCTGTATACTGAACCCATGGTGGATCTTACGGTCTTCGGGCCGTACACATCTACGGAATCGCTGCTTACGAGAATTCCCGTAACTCCCGCTCCTTCGGCGGTCCTGATAATGGTACCCATATTCCCCGGATCCTGCAGACGGTCAAGGATAAGTATGAAAGGCTTTTTCTCACCTGCCTCCGTAAGCTCTGTTATATCGTGAGTCTCCGTACTCACCACCGCAAGAACTCCCTGAGGCGAATCCGTATCGGAAAGCTTCTTCATAACAGTCTGAGTCACCTTATAACAACTGTCGCTTTCACCCGCTGCTTCCAAAAGGCGTCTCACCGCTGCTTCGTTGGCTCCGTCGGAGGCCTGAAGCTTTTCGTAAAAGGATTCTTCCACAAAGATTTCCTTCAGCCTGTCAGCCGGGATTTCGGATGCAAGTCTGAGGCCCTCCACTATAAAGCTTCCCTGATCTCTTCTTTTTGAAGCACTCTTTACCAGCTTTACCGTATCTTTAATCTTTTCGTTATTTACCGATGTTATCTCTTTCATTATCATATCTAATTTAGTTTTCTCACCATTACTCTGTCCGTGCCGTATTCCAGTTTCAGGGCATCCACAACTCCGGATTCCACATTTACACGGGCAGTAAGTTTCTTCATCATCTTTTCTTCCTTCAGCTGAACGAATACATTTGAAAATCCGCTGTAACCGTTCAGTATCCTGTTCAGGTTCTTTGAATTGTTCTTAAAGTCATCCATATCCGGGAAGAGGATCCACAGTTCGTTGTTAGCTGCTTCAACTCTCTTGCTGATCTCATCCATGGTATAAACATCGGATGCGATGATCTTGCTTTCCTTCTCGGATATCTGTGCACGACCTTCGACTATGATGGCCTTGTTGTCTTCCAGCTTATATCTGCATTTCTCGAATACTCTCGGGAAGATGACAACCTCCAGACTTCCGTATACATCTTCCAGTCTGAGGAACGCCATGTTCTCGCCGTTACGGGTAACCTTAAGGGTCAGCTCGTCTATAACTCCGCCCATACGGTAGGTCATTCCGTCTTTTGCCTCTGTGGTAAGGGTCTCCTCATCTATATAAAAGTCCATGGTGTTGGCCGTGGTCTCTTTCTTCAGAATGTCCGCGTAGCTGTCCAGCGGATGTCCGCTGACATAAAGACCCAGCGCATCCTTCTCGGCTCTGAGGAAGGTTTCCTTATCGTATTCCGGAACATCCGGATATTCTATATCGAAGGCTTTCTTATCCTCCGCTCCCATAAAGTCCAGAAGACTTATCTGGCCGGAGGTGGCTTTCTTCTTCTCCTGATTAACCTCGTCGATTATCTTCGGATAAACTTCCTTCATCTGGTGGCGGTTATAACCGAAGCTGTCAAAGGCTCCCGAATCGATGAAGCTTTCAATAGTTCTCTTGTTTGCTTCTTTGTTGGAAACACGTTCGATGAAATCCTTCAGGTCTCTGAAAGGTCCTCCGGTTCTTCTGGCTTCCAGTATGGTCTCCACCACGTTGTCGCCTATGGACTTGATAGCGGACATACCGTATCTTATGGCATCACCGTCTACGGAGAATACGCCCTCACCCTTATTAACATCCGGCGGAAGCACCTTTATACCCATCTTCTTTACAGCCACTATATACTTGCTGAGCTTCTGGGAATTATCTCTTACGGAAGTAAGGAGAGCCGACATGAAATCCAGCGGATAATGACATCTCAGATATGCCGTTTCGTAAGCCACTACCGCATAAGCCGCAGCATGGGACTTGTTAAATGCATAGCTGGCGAAGTCCGTCATCTCGTCGAATATCTTATTGGCTATAGTCTCGCTGATTCCGTTCTTTATACAGCCCGGAACTCCGGACTCTTCATTTCCGTACACGAAGTACTGTCGCTCCTTCGCCATTACATCCGCCTTCTTCTTGGACATGGCTCGGCGCACCAGATCGGAACGTCCCAGCGAATAACCCGCGAGAGCCATAACGATCTGCATAACCTGTTCCTGATAGACTATACATCCGTAAGTCGGAGCCAGGATCGGTTCCAGCTGCGGTGTATCGTATACTATCGGATCTTTACTGTTCTTACCCTTTATATACTGCGGGATGAAGTCCATAGGACCCGGACGGTAAAGGGATATACCGGCTATAACATCTTCTATGCTGTGCGGCTTAAGTTCCTTCATGAAGTTCTGCATACCGCTTGACTCCAGCTGGAATACGCCGTCGCATTTTCCCTGAGATATCATATCGTATACAGCCTTATCGTCGAAGTCCAGATTCTCCACATCAACCGTTTCACCGGTTCTCTTCTTTATATTCTCTACCGCATCTTTGATAACGGTAAGATTTCTGAGTCCCAGGAAGTCCATCTTCAGGAGTCCCAGCTCTTCTATTCTTGTCATGTTGAACTGAGTCGCCACCACATCGCCGTTCTTGCAGAGAGGTACGAACTCATCTATCGGCTCACGGCCGATAACCACTCCCGCCGCATGAAGGGATGCATGTCTCGGAAGTCCTTCCAGCTGCTTGGACATATCCACCAGG
>CACZHN010000007.1 GCA_902780985.1 uncultured Lachnospiraceae bacterium
AGATCTGCTTCCTTTCCAGTCACGTGTAAATGCCTTTCTGAAGGAAAGGTGCATCTGATGAAGATTATCTTCATTTACATACTGAGAGATACCCTTATAAATGTAATGCCACTCACCGAATGAGTTAACCAGATTCTTTGCTACGATCCAGCCTCGGCTTGTATTTCTGATATCTGTGTTTGCATTAGGAACGATAACGAGACCTGCAGTATTACATAACTGTACGTCTTTCGTTGTGGTAATGTTCCAGATGATCTTCTGACAGATGTACTGATCAATCTCAGGATCATCCTTATCGGTCATGTAACGAGGTGAACCGTCAACAGACACACCGTACTTTCCGAGTCTTACCTTTTTGTTCATAAAGTTGGTTCCGGCGTCATCACTTACGTTAAATACGATAACTGTGGAATCATTCTTATTAATATATAAGCCTTCTGCTTCAGCAAGCTTTGAAAGAAGATTTGAATCTACATCAATGTATACAACCTTGTTTTCAAATGCATCGCCTGTAACATCAAGCGTCTTTCCGTCAGGAAGCATATACTTGGTGTAATCAAGCTTATATTCCGGATCCTTACATTTTGCTTCAAGAGTATCCGAAACGTTATATGCTCTGTCGATGATAACGTCGATACTTGCCATAATGCCTTCATTGTACTTAAACTTGAAGCCCGGTCTTGTTTTAACGTTATCAACATTTACATAAGAACTGTCCAGCCAGCTCTGCGGTCCTTCAAATACAAATGTATCCGAAGTGATCGAACCTATCTTTACAGGCTGTGCAGGCTTTGCAAATTGCTGAGGCTCAGCAGTCGAATACTCGTCTACCGGTCCTGCTCCGCCGCAATTATCCAGATCGACACGGCCGAGCATAGAATGACCTGTCTGCTCTTTTGCAAGAAGGTTGATATCATTTGCATCACCCTTTAAGCTGGAATAATTCTTTACGGCAAACGTCGTCTGCATGTGATTCATCTGCTTAAAGTTTTCCGCAACTATACCGTAATCCGTTGCTCTACCGAGTATAGACGAATAATTGACTATGCTCGCGGAATCCTGTCTTTCAGGAACCGGAGCTCCGGCCGGTGCAGCATGTACTATCGGAGTACCGCCGACACCTCCCGAAAATGCAGCCGAAACAGTCATGACCGCCGCCATGGCTACCGCTGCTATTTTCCTACCAAATTGATGTTTTCTCATCGCGTTCATTCTCCCTCTCTCATAGTTTAGAATGTTGTGATCTATACTGAAAATACATAGCTTTCGGAAACTATGTATGCAAAGAAAAGAAACATATTTCATCATAAATAGGCACAGTCTTAGCCCATCTTGTTAACGATAGTTATGATAACTATAACCTTTTCTAACCCGCGATTCAAACCTTAATTATTTATTAAGATTAATTTCGGCACATTAGACAACCGCTCGGCATTTTTTCCAAAGAAACGCTCGTTTTCTTGTGCATAATGTATACCGATTATCTCGAATCGAACATTTTTATCAAAAATCAGTTCACAATATAGACACAAACTCGACTTATTTCTTGCCGTTTTCTCCCTCTGTGTGCTAAAATACTCCTCGGAATTTTCAAAAACAAAAGAATATTTATGGAGGATTTGAAATGAGTATAAAAATAGGAATTCTCGGATATGGAAATCTCGGACGCGGCGTTGAGCAGGCTGTACTTCGCAACAGCGATATGGAGCTTACAGCTGTTTATACAAGACGTGATCCTGAATCTGTAAAGACTGTTTCGGGTGTTAAGGTTCTCAGCACAGAGGCTCTTGATACAGGAAATGCAGACATCGACGTACTTATCATCTGCGGAGGAAGCGCAACAGACCTTCCTGAGATGACACCTAAGTATGCTGCTATGTACAATGTTATCGACAGCTTCGATACACATGCAAACATCCCAACACATTTCGCAAATGTTGATGCTGCTTCAAAGTCAGCAGGCAAGATCGGAATCATCTCCTGCGGATGGGATCCGGGTATGTTCTCTATCAACCGTCTTTATTCCGAATCGATTCTTCCGGGCGGTAAGGCATATACATTCTGGGGCAAGGGTGTAAGCCAGGGCCACAGCGATGCTATAAGACGTATCGACGGCGTTAAGGATGCCCGTCAGTACACAGTTCCTGTAGACGCTGCTCTTGAGGCTGTAAGAGCAGGAAAAAACCCTGAGCTCACAACACGCGAGAAGCACACACGTCTCTGCTATGTTGTAGCTGAGGAAGGCGCAGACAAGGCTCGTATCGAGAACGAGATCAAGACTATGCCTAACTATTTCGCAGATTACGATACAACAGTAAACTTCATCTCAGAAGAGGAAATGAAGCGCGACCACAGCGGTCTTCCACACGGCGGTTCAGTTATCTACAGCGGTGAAAGCGGAGACGGCACAAACAAGCACGTTATCGAGTACAAGCTTACACTTGATTCAAACCCTGAATTCACAGGTTCTGTTCTTGCAGCATACGCAAGAGCTGCATACCGCATGAACCGGGACGATATCAGCGGAGCTAAGACAGTATTTGATATCGCACCTGCACTTCTCTCCCCACTCAGCGGTGAAGAGATCCGTGCACATATGCTCTAAATCATAATAGAAATGCCGCCCTTTCGGGCGGCATATTTTATTTCACTTTTGCAAGCTTCTCTTCAACTGCTTTTATTATGATCTTTAACGCTTTTATTCTTGCGTATTTCTTATCGTTGGATTCAAGTATATGCCATGGTGCATACTTAGTGCTGGTCTTGGCGATCATCTCGTCAATGGCCTCTTCGTACTGATCCCACTTCTCGCGGTTTCTCCAGTCCTCGTCGGTGATCTTCCACTGCTTCTCCGGAGTGTTCTGGCGGTCGGTGAATCTTGCCAGCTGCGTGTCCTTATCGATGTGAACCCAGAATTTGATTATGACGGCATTCCAGTCGTCGAGTTCCTTCTCGAATTCATTTATCTCGTTATAGGCTCTCTGCCAGTCGTTCTCGGTGCAGAAGCCCTCTATTCTCTCTACCATGACTCTTCCGTACCAGGTTCTGTCGAAAATGGCTATATGGCCGTCCTTCGGCAGTCTGTTCCAGAATCTCCACAGGTAATGCCTCATCTTCTCGGCAGGTTCCGGACTTGCTATCGGATGCACTTCGTAACCTCTCGGATCCAGTGCCCCCGCAACTCTCTTTATATTTCCGCCCTTGCCTGCGGCATCCCAACCTTCGTAAGCAATGATAACCGGTATCTTCTTGTGATACAGCTCATTATGCAGCTCGCTGAGTTTTGCCTGAAGCTTGTCCAGTTCTTTCTTGTATTCCTCTTCCGGAACGGTCTTCGTGAGATCTATCTCCGAAAGCTTCGGAACAGGCTTCATAGGAAATGTATTCTGCAGCAGCGGTGCCTTCTGCTCTGTCGCCGCATTTGCGATAGCGGTATCTATACTTGCGATAAGTATCTCCGTCATCTGAAGCTCGGCCCATTTCTTGCTGGAAGAATCTATGAAGTACCACGGTGCCACAAACTGGTTCGTAGCCTCGATATACTCATCGTAAACATCCAGGCACTTGTCGTAGTGCTTATTCTGCCACTTATCTTTCTCCGATACTCTCCACTTGGTGTAAGTATCGCTCTCCAGCTCCTTCAGACGCTTCTTCTGCGTCTTTTCATCTATCTGGAAGAAGAACTTGACCACCAGATATCCGTTGTCGTTAAGCTGTCTCTCAAAACGCTTGATGCTGGTAAGATGAGCCTTGTACTTTTTCTCGCTTATCTCTTCATGAAGAAACATGGATGTAACTTCGCCCATCCAGCTTCCGTCAAAGAAAGATATGGCGCCGGCCTTCGGAATCCTTACAAAATATCTGTAAAGGAACGGTCTTCTCTTCTCCTCATCGGTAGGCTTTGTAAGCGTCTCGCATTTGAAAAACCTCGGATCCAGATTTCTGATCACCTTTCCGAGAACACTTCCCTTTCCTGCGGCTCCCCAGCCGTCCATGATTACAAGGACCGGAAGTCCCTTTTCCTTGATCTTCATCTGTCTTGAAGCCAGCTCCGCACGTGCTTTCTCAAGTCTTTCCGCCAGCTCGTCATCTGCCGGCTTCTCGTCTTTAACCCATTCTTTTAACATTTTTGCTCCCCCTTTCGTAACTGTTCATCACATTACCCTGAAATTCCTCTCCTCTTCATCTACCGGCATCATCCGCATTTCCATATCCTCTATATGGATAAAATGTCCGGCATCTATCTCTGCAAACATCCGGCTTATATTGTCCCTTTCCCCCTGGACTTCCATTTCAACCCGGCCGTCATACAGATTCTTCACGTAACCCGTTATCCCCAATCCGCGGGCTGCGTACTTTGCTCTGTATCTGAAGCCGACTCCCTGAACGGAACCGGATATATAATAATGTCTTCTTTCAATCACGATTTATAATCCCATCTTCTTCAGATCAGCTACCAGCTGAACATAAAACTCACGTACATCAAATCCGTCGATATTCTCACGGTTCAGATCGATCATATCGCCGTGAGAGATTCCTCTGTTGGACTTCTTGTTCTCAAGGAATGTGTAATTCTCACCGAAGTGGAATGAAGGCTCGCCTACCAGTCCGTCGTTCGGTCCGTCGAAATGCTTAACCAGCAGATAGGACATATTCAGAGGAAATGCACCGCTGGCCGGCGACTTCATCCATGAGCCCACACTCTGCGTATAAACGCCGTGCTTTCTGAAATCAAAATTGCCTATCTCTTCGTTGATCCTTCTGCAGCCTGTTGCCGTAAGGTCGGTAACCGCTGCTATAAATGAAGGGTTCTTATCTCCCAGCTTCTTAAGCGCCGAATTATAAGTCTTTGCAACTTTTTCCTTAAGTCCCTCCGGAGCCTTTCCCAGAAGGTAATCCGCAAATTCACATCCGTTATGCGGTGTGTTGATGGTGGTAAGAGATGCAACATACTTATCCATTCCCAGTTTTGAGATGGCATACTTTGTATCCAGACCACCCTTGGAATGTGCGATTACATTTACCTTACCGCATCCGCTCTCTTTTACTATATGCTTTATCCTGTCTGCAAGTTCCTCGGCACAGTCATGAACCGAAGCTGCCGACTGATGATTTCCGTAATAGATCGTTGCGCCGTTCTTCTCAAGTTCTTCCGGAACACGTCCCCAGTAATTGAAGTTCTGGAAATCCCTGAAGAACACGCCGTGAACCATGAGGATCGGGTACTGTGTTCTGCAGATATTCTTGTCCGCACGCTTTTCATCCAGCTTGATCTTCTTTTTCTCAAAGCGGTATTCCTTACCCGTAACGCTGATGATCTTACCGAGAACGATAACATTCACTACCGGGATCCAGCCGGTCAGAGCACCGATGGTCCTCCATTTCACACCCAGCTGCTTTGAGGAAATGTATACCATGATGATTCCTATCCAGAAGATGATCATCTCGGCAACTATTATGAGAACTATCTTTCCCCAGTTATCGCTCCAGGCTGCCTTGAAGCCGTTCTTTGATATCTCCACGATGAGCCAGACCACAGCAGCCAGCACCGATACCGTAAAAAACAGCAGCAGTTTGTTGCCCAGTCCAAGTTTGCTTAATTTCTTCTTATCCATATCCCCTGTACTTTTATCCTTTCTTTCTACGTATCCACATGATGTTACTGAATATATAGTTATCGTGTTTTCTCACGTAACTGTCAAACTCATTGTAATCGATAAAATACTTCCTTCCCCAGGAGGATATCTCGAAATACGTATGCTCTTCGTCCTCCAGAAGTCCTGTTATCGTTACATAGTGATCTTTGGTGCTTCCCTTCTTTCTGAGGCTGTATCTCAGATTTCCGTTTACAAAGGGGCCTTCCTTGTCCAAATGCATCACATAAAGCTCCACTCTTTCTTTACTGAAAAAACCCGGGCCGATTCCCAGAGTTACCGGTATGTCGTTCTCCAGCATTTCCCTTACTCTTCCCAGAAGCTTCTTACCCGACATTCCCCAGGAAGCTTTGAAAGGCATTTTCTTCTTTCTGAACAGCCTGTTCATCCTTCTTGCCAGTCTGGTTCCCGGAACTCCCAGCCAGTAGCTTACGTGAAATACTCTCCTCTCCAGTTCATGGAGGTGTTCCCTGTATTCGTCTATGGTAAGGGGAGTTTCCGTATCTCCCCCCTCCATATAAGTGAAAATATCCACTCCGCTGATCATTCCGCATCCGAACTTCCTGATGATGTTATTTCTCGAATGCTTCTTCTCCGAATCCTTGACTACCCAGCCCTGATTTCCGCCGAAACTCACCGAACCGTCTTCTTCAAGAACGCTTATATATTTACTTTTTAAACCAAGCATTCCCTTCAAAATGCGTTCCCCCCGAAAAATAACTAATCTATTTCTCTTCAACAAGTCGCTTCATTATGTTATAATCGGACTGTTTTACAATTGTTCTTTATTATAGCACAGAATTTGGAGGAAATATATGATAAAGCAGATATCTATCTTTGCTGCCAACTGCAAAGGTTCCATGAAAAAGATCACTGAAACCGTTTCCGATGCCGGAATCGACATTTACAATGTTGTAACCAACGACAGTGCCGAATTCGGTATCGTACGTATGCTTGTTACCGAGCCGGACAAAGCTCTCGAGCTTCTTAAGTCAAACGGTTATATGTGTCAGATAGACAGAGTTATCGGTGTACAGATTCCCGATACCGTAGGAAGCCTTACAAAGCTTCTTGAAGACGTTGCATCAAGCAACATCAATATCGATTATCTTTACGTATCATACAGCCGCGACTCCAAGACACCTCTTGCAGTCATGAAGGCACCTAGCTACGCTGAAGTTGAAGAGTCACTTCAGAGCAAAGGATACACAACCGTATAGTAAGTGAGAAACGGGGACGGGGGTCAAGTATTCAAAATGAATACTTGACCCCCGTCCCCGTTTCTCACTTACAGTAGTTCTGCTATATCCAGTAAAAGTCTCTCTGTCTTCTCCCAGCCGAGGCATGGGTCTGTGATTGACTTTCCGTAAATTCCTTCGCCGATCTTCTGAGCACCGTCTTCGATGTAGCTTTCAACCATAAGTCCCTTAACGATGGACTTAACTTCAGCTGATGAACGTATGCTGTGAAGTACGTCCTTAGCTATTCTTATCTGCTCAAGATACTGCTTGTCAGAATTAGCATGGTTTGTATCTACGATGATAGCCGGATTCTTAAGTCCCAGCTTCTGATACTCTTCATAAACCTTCTTAAGGTTCTCATAGTAGTAATTAGGCTTTGCATGGCCCATCTCATCTATGTATCCTCTCATGATGGAGTGAGCAAGCGGATTACCCGGTGTTCTTACTTCCCATCCTCTGTAAATGAAGTCCTGAGCCGACTGTGCGGCTGTGATGGCATTCATCATAACAGAGATATCTCCGCTAGGAGGATTCTTCATACCTACAGGAATACCGACACCGCTTGATACGATTCTGTGTTCCTGATCTTCTACGCTTCGTGCACCTACGGCAATGTAGGAAAGCAGATCCGAAAGGTATCTGTGATTTCCCGGATAAAGCATTTCCTCTGCGCAGGTAAAGCCTGTCTCGCGAACAACTCTTGTATGCATCTGTCTGATGGCGATAAGGCCTTCAAGCATATCCTCATGTCCTTCAGGGTCCGGCTGATGAAGCATTCCCTTATAACCCGTTCCCTTTGTACGAGGCTTGTTTGTATATACTCTGGGAATGATAAAGATTTTTTCCTTAACCTTCTCCTGAACCTTTGCAAGTCTGTTCATGTAATCGCAGACTGCTTCTTCGTTATCGGCTGAGCAAGGTCCGATGATCATAAGGAACTTGTCGCTCTTGCCCATGAAGACATCTGCGATTTCCTTATCTCTTTCTTCCTTTACCTTCTTGATTTCTTCGGTAACAGGGAACTCTTCCTTAAGCTCCTGAGGAGTAGGCAGTTTCCTGATGAATTCCATTTGCATTTCCATTGGTGTTTCCTTCTTTCTAACTAACTTACTTATGCACAACGTGTAGTTTATCACACTAAAGCAATAAAGTAAAGTGTAATTTTAAATATTTGCATCAATAAGTTTAAGTTCTTCTACGTCAAACTCATAATCCTTGCCGCAGAAGTCGCAGTGAAGGTTCACCGGCTTACCGTCGGCTATCATAGCCTGAAGCTCTTTATGACCGAGGCTGATAAGCGCCTTTGTGACTCTCTTTCTGTCGCAGTTGCATTTATACTGAACCGGACGTGTATCTTCTATCACCATATCCTCGAGAAGTCTTCCTGCGATGTCCTCAGGAGACTCTCCTGCGTTCAGACACGCGGTAATGGAGCCGAAGCCCGCTACAGCCTGCTCAAGGGCTGTTATAGTCTCTTCAGAGGCTCCCGGAAGCAGCTGGACGATAAATCCTCCCGCATGCTTTACAGACCAGTCTGTGTCCACCAGAACACCCAGTCCTATAACTGTAGGAATCTGCTCGCTGGTAGCGAAGTAATATGTAAGGTCCTCTGCAATCTCTCCGGATACGATCTCCGTCTGTCCGATATACGGATCCTTAAGTCCCGTATCTCTTATTACGGAAAGTGTTCCCTGACCGATAGCCGCTCTTACATCCAGATGATTATCCGACTCTCTGAGAGGAAGCTCCACGTGCGGATTTCCGATTATACCCTTTACGTTGGAATTTGCATCCGCAGTAACGGTAATGCTTTTAGCCGGACCGTCACCCGTGAATCTGATTGTAAGCAGATCCGAATCATTCTTCAGCATAGCGCCCATCATGGCACCTGCCGCCAGAGTACGTCCCAGTGCAGCCGTACATACCGGTGTTGTATCATGTATCTTACGGGCTTCCTCAACCATGTCCCTGCAGCTTACCGCAAAGAATCTTACTTCGTTGTTGTAGGCCATGCCCTGTATCATGTAATCGTTCATAATTTCTCCTTCTTTTAACCTGTATTCACAGGCAACTTAAACCCATCTTATTCCCAGTTCCTTACAGCTTCGTTATAATACTGTATCATTACGGGCTTTGTCAATTGGTTAACCGCAATCTCCTCCCCGTCCTGAGGCTTCTCGTCCTTGCCGAAGACGAACAAAGATTGGATGTTGTCCTCCGAAAGATACTTAGTGCTTAAGGCACTGTCGAGGATGATGTTCTCGGTTGCGATCCTTTTTCCGGAACCGTCTTCCGAATCCACCGCAAATGCACTGTCCGCCTTTACAGCCATGTTGAATCCCCAGTCTCCGAAGGCCGGAACCTGAAGATGGTACGGTGCTACTACGAAGCCTTCACTTTCCAGCGTCTTTGTCACGCACCAGAAAGACTTGGTAGCGTAGTATGGACTGGTGGACTGAACATTTATGACACCCCCCGGAGCCAGTGCATTTCCGCACATGCGGTAAAATACATTGGAGTAAAGCTTTGCCAGCGCCTCGTTGTTCGGGTCCGGCAGATCCACGATTATCACATTGTATTTCTTATCGCAGTTTTCCAGATACTTATAAGCATCCATATTTATGATCGTCACTCTGTCCGAAACGAGAGATCCTTCATTCAGTTCGGAGATAACCTTATCCTCGCTGCAGATGCGCGTCATCTCGCTGTCCAGATCTATCATGGTTATATTTGTGTCCGGATACTTCAGAAGTTCTCTGGCCGCCATGCCGTCGCCGCCGCCCAGGATCAGCACCTCTGAGTTGCTCTCCGCAACGCTCATAGGAATGTGCACAAGTGCCTCGTGATATCTGTACTCATCCATGGATGAAAACTGTACATTTCCGTCTATATAAAGTCTTACGTCATCCTTATGTCTGGTCACCACAATCTTCTGATACTGCGTCTGCTCGGACATGATAACGTTATCCCTGTAAAGACCGTTCTCGATAAATCTTCCGATATTCTCCGAAACCACCATTCCGAAGATCATTATGATGAGCAGCATGACAGTTGCCATCTTATAATACCGTGAGCCGCGGATCCTGTCGTGATACTTGAAGACTATCATGGTCGCACAGATCAGGTTAAATGTACCGGCCATAAATGCGGTAGCAAAAAATCCCAGCTGCGGCATGAGCAGCAGCGGAAATGCCACCGAACCCAGAAGTCCTCCGATATAGTCGAAGCTGAAAAGATGCGAAAGCGTCACTCTCAGATTCTTCTTATCCAGCTCAATGATTCTCGTAAGTATCGGGATTTCCGCACCCACCAGCGTACCGATAAGTATGATCTCCACATACATTACCAGCTGGTAGGCTTCCAGATAGAGATTTGCCAAAAAAAGAAGAAGTGAGCTGAGTCCTCCGATCACCCCCACTCCGATCTCTATATTCACGAACCAGTTAAACAGGTTCTTCTTTATGAACTTTGACAGGAAGGAGCCCACACCCATTGCAAACATATAAAGTCCGATGGTTATGGAATACTGCAGAGTGCTGTCTCCTACCAGATACGAGCTTACCGCACTGATTATCAGCTCGTAGACCATTGAACATCCCGAGATTATCAGTGTGGTAAGCATTAACATTCTGTATTTTTTCATACAATAAAACTCTTTTCCGTTTTCGATCAAGCTATAACTCCGCTTATAACAAGGCCGAGTCCTACAAACATACCGAATACCATGATACCGGCCGCTGCATTTCCGTTGCCTACTTCTGTATTCAGATCATACTTTCTGTTAATAAGCTTCAGCAGAACGTAGCCTATCATAAGGAATATAGCCCCCAGCGCATAATAGTAAACAGTGCTGAGGATACCGCCTACAAGGCTCTGCTCAATCTCCTTAACCGCTGAATCAGGAGATGTGATGGCCGTCTTGATGATGAAACCTATCGCAACGTACACACCTGCGGATATCCATCCGATGGCTGTGTTGCCCTTCTTTATCTCTTCAGGGAACGAACAAGGTATAACCAGATCAACCAGAAAACTTCCCAGCAGCATCATGACAATGCCCAGTACAGAATATACTGAAACATTTACTAACTCATTAAGTACAAAATCCATTTTAAATCCTCCTAATATGAAATGTATGCCTTCCCGCTATACTGTTACTTTCCGCTGCTGAGTCCGCCGCCGTCCGAGCTTCGGGAGTTTATACTCTCCTGTCTTACATTTTGCGAATAGCTGTTCAGACTGTTGTTTGAATTATAATCTATAGTTCCATCCGAATATCCGTAGTACGACGATGTTGAATTCGAGTACGTACTTGAATCACTGCCGTATCCTCTTGAATAATAGAATCTTCTGAAATATCTGTAAGTACCCGCTCTTGAATGATACGGCTCTTTATCGGATGTATATGCGTACTTTCTCGGAGAAACCTGAACATATACCCTGTCATCATCGCCGCGATATACGATACAGTATTCTTTTTCCGTAAGAATGGCTATCGTGTAGTCACCATCTTCGGTATTCTGCTGTACGGATTCCGTATTTCCCTCAATTCCGTCAATAATATCCTGAGCCACCAGTTCAACCTGCGTGTCATTATCCGCACCTACGGCAATAACAGCACTTGCATTCTTAGCTTTATATACATTTGCTTTCTGTTTATCGGATCCTGTAATGGACGTAACATATTCGTATTTGGATGTTTCCTTCTTTACATACTTTTCAATCTTTTTATTGCCTCCGAATTTCTGTCCTACAAGGGCCAATAAAAATAAAATGAAAAAACATGCAAATGCGGTTACGCCACCCCAAAACTCTGAGCTTTTTGTTCTGTATGATTTTACATCCTCATCATCTTTACCGAATTCCCAGGGATCAAGATAATATCCCGATGAGTATTCATCTCCGTCATCCCAATGTTCAACAGAAACAATTCTCTCCTCTTCGGAATCTTCAAACTCCTCAAAAGGGGCAGTATCACCGACCTCAACATCCACATCGCCGAAAACAGCTACTACCTGCTCTACACCCTTGTCTACCGAATGAAAACCTATCGTTCCCGCATTGGGATTGATCAGCGATAAAGAATACTCTTTATAATAATTATCTATCGACAGCCACCTCTCGGTATTTGCCACATGGACTGCACTGAGACGATACTCATCCCAGCATTTTCCATCGTTTTTATTCATGTAGGTGATCTTACCGATTATTTTATAATAATCCCAATCGACCTTTATAATATCGCCGACATAATATTGCCTATCTGCCATTTACCCTAACCTTCCAATCACTCTTTCACATTTACCTATCTTAACTTCTTCCGCTCCGAAGGCTTCCTTAAGAAGCTCGGATATCTTCTCCGTAACTTCCTCACCGCAGGAGAACACATCCACTGCCGCATAGCCGAATTCCGGCCATGTATGTACGGAGAAATGCGACGTAGTAATAACCGCAAAGTATGTTATCCCTATCGGCTCGAACTTATGGACACATTCCTCCACAATCTCCGCACCGATCTTCGAAACCACACTCACGGCAATCTCACGAATCTTTTCTTCACTATTAAGTATTGTCTCATCGCAGCCGTAAAGGTCCGCAAACAACTGACTTGCCATACCGTCACATCCTGAATTTCAAATAATTAACATCCTATAGTTTACTTTAAAACGCCCCCGGTTTCAACACATATCTCTTTGAGAACTGCGCGAGCTCAGGAACTGAGGTCAGCGGAAATAAAAAAACCTCCACACAAAAGTGCGGAGGTTTGTTGTTCCAACTATCTCTTTGAGAACTGTGGTGCACGTCTTGCGCCCTTGAGTCCCGGCTTCTTTCTTTCCTTCATACGTGGATCACGTGTGATGAAACCTGCCTTCTTAAGAAGTGGTCTGTAATCCTCACCTGCTTCGCAGAGGGCTCTTGAAATACCATGACGGATAGCACCAGCCTGGCCAGTGAAACCACCGCCGTATACATTAACCATAACATCGAACTTTCCTTCTGTTCCTGTTATAGCAAATGGCTGACGAACAATAACCTTGAGTGTCTCAAGTCCGAAATAATCATCAACGTCCTTCTTATTAACTGTGATCTTACCGCTACCAGGTGTAACATATACACGAGCTACTGAGCTCTTTCTTCTACCTGTTCCATAAAATCTTGAAGCTTTAGCCATTATAGTTTACCCTCCAATCCTTAAAACTTTATCTCGAGCGCTTCAGGCTGCTGTGCCTGCTGCTTGTGCTCAGGTCCTGCATAAACAAAGAGCTTCTTGCTCATCTGACGTCCAAGAGGTCCCTTTGGAAGCATTCCCTTAACTGCATGCTCGATAACGAATACAGGATTCTTCTGGAGAGCTTCCTTAAGAGTTACGCTCTTAAGTCCGCCAACATAATCAGAATGTCTGTAATAAACCTTATCGTTAAGCTTGTTACCTGATACCTTAATCTTCTCAGCGTTAACTACGATTACATAGTCACCTGTGTCTATATGTGGTGTAAATGTCGGCTTATTCTTACCTCTGAGAACCTTAGCAACTTCGCTCGCAAGACGACCGAGTGTCTGGCCTTCAGCATCTACAACATACCACTTTCTCTCAATGGCTGATGCACTTGGCATATAGCTTTTCATTGTGATACTCCTCCTGATTCAATCTATTCATATTCTAATCAACTGTTTACAGAATCAGCGGAAATGTCCGAAACCGCATATCTGTATAAACTCATGCAACGTCTGATATCAAACTCACCGGGGCATTGGTCAGTCTGCTCGCCACGTCACAGAGACATATTTTATAACATAATAAAATGCATGTCAACAACATTTTCAAGCAATTTCAGTGCTTTTTTCGGTACCGCTCCTACCCTATCCAGTTAAGGTAAAGTGTCCTTCCCAGCTGGGATGTGATAAACTCTCCGGTCTCCACCAGCCCTCTGCTGACTCCGCAGACAAGAACGCCGAAAAGATGGTTGCCGTAAAACAGAGGATAAGATATATAACCCTTTCTCTCGTGAGTCAGTTCACCTCTGTTGAAGATATTTTCCACCAGGCACTTCTGCCTCTCCTTAGGAATGACATAAAACTCTTTGTTCTTTACGACACATCTGAGATTAAGCCTGTCCGGAAGCTGTACCGGGTTATCGAAATCATACTTGATCGGCTCATCGTAAAGATAAAGAGCACAATTGATAAATCCCAGCTTATCTACGTTGTTGATCAGATTATCCAGAGCCTCTTCTCCCGCTTCGCCGTATCGGGTCGCGAAAACAAGGAAATCAAAGATATTGGCTCTTCCGTTAACATATTCCATCGCTTCCACATTTCTGCGGAATGACTGTGCCTGGATTGCCTTATCCTTCATATAAGAAAAGAGTCTGTTATTACCCGGGCTTATATGAACCGACTTCTGCATCTCATTCATACTGTCCTGCAGCTTGGTTATACTTCTGACAAATCTGTTGGAATCCGTATATGTCATTATACGGTTTTCAAAGAGAATGTCCACAAGTTTTCTTATTTCCTCATACTGCTCTTCGCTCATATATCTGTTTTTCATGGACATGAGCATTCTGAAGATGATCTCATAGAAAAGTCTTCTGAGATCTATCGCCTTCGGATCCACAACCTCGTTCTTATATCTGTAGAAACATTTATCAAAGAACCTGTATATAAATGCACTGTCTACGCTGAACATTTCCTTGGTTTGAATGTCATACATATCATAATCGAAAGACTCTCTTCCGAAAAGGCGTGTAGGTACCACATCGGACTCAACCTTCTGTCCGTCCATCATATCGAGAAGCATTTCCAGCGCCTTCTGTCCGAGAGTTATCCCTTCGCATCCTATGGAAGCCAACGGAGGCACCATATTTCCCGCCATACTGGCATTATCGAATCCGAATACATATATGTCTCTTCCCGGTGTCAGTCCTTTTTTTCTCATTACATCATAAAGACCGAAGGCCGAAGGATCGTTTACACAGAAAACAGCCTGTACATCCGGATGACTCTTCAGAAGCGCCGCAGCCGCCCTGTGAGAGTTTTCGGACATATCGGACTTCTCATACATGGATTCATCATAGATAAGTCCGTTATCTTCAAGACACTGAATAAATAATCTTTTTCTCTTCTGGGCATCCGCATTTTCTTCACGTCCGCCTATCATGCAGATCTTGGTCACACCCTTGATCTTTACAAGATAGTCTATGGCTTCCCTGATACCCATCTCGTCATTATAATTCACCGTTATCTCCGTATCGGACTGGGAGGCGATAAATATCTTCGGTATATTTCCGAAAATGTCATCCTGAATAGGTCTGTAATTCGGAAGTGTAAAGATCAGACCGTCAAAATGCGTTTTTCCGTTTATATCATATATAAGGTTATACATCCTCTTATAAAGATGTTCCCTGTTCGTAATGTCTTTTTCGACATCCTGTCTTCCGGGCACTACGATAAGTCTCAGATCTTTCCTGTTCATCATAGCATGCACAACACTGTGAATGATTGATTTGGAAAAGTCCGAATGCGCATCTTCCAAGACGAGACCTATGGTCCTTTTCTTATCACCGTTTCTCATATATCTCACCACATTTCATTCACGTTAATTCCGGAATATCAGGAGACGGTTTTGAGAAAAGGTATCCCTGTGAATAGTCTATGCCGTACTCCATAAGTTTATTCTGAATCGACTCGTTTTCAACATACTCTGCGATTATCTCGATATTTCGCAGCACCATATTTTTCCATCCTGCAATAATTGCCACGAGATTCTCGGATTCTTTATTCTCGTTGCAGTCCCTCACTATTGAGCCGTCTATCTTAATGTAATCGGAATTGATATCCGCTATATGTCTCAGGTTTGAATAACCGCTTCCGAAATCATCTATGGCAATCTTCGCTCCCAGCTTATGAATGGTATCCACAAATCTGAGAAGCATGTTGTAATCATCCACATCCTCATTTTCAAGGATTTCAAACGAGAAGTTCTTCGGATACTTGGCCGTTGCCAGGAATCCGTATATGAAGTCCATAAGGTCTTCATTCTTAATATCACGCATACCGATATTGATACTTACGCTCTTATCCTCGCTGTCCTTAAATATCTCGAATACCTTCGCGATCATAGCCCTGGACATGGAATCATAGAGAAGTCCGTAAGATCTTGCCACATCCAGGAAGTCACCCGGATAGTAAACCTTACCGTTCTCATCCATAAGTCTCATGAGGGATTCGTAATGATGTATGCTCTTTGTTTTATTATCGTATATTCCCTGGAAATAAGGTATTACCTTATCGTTCATAAGAGCATAGTTGATCACATTTACCATGTGATACTTCTTCTTTATGCTCTCCTCATCAACACTGTCCTCGTTGTTATCGCAGATCATGAACTGCTCGTTCTTATGCGACATTTCCGTACGCGCGGAATTGTAAAGAGATTTCAGATTCTCCACCGTACAGTCGTTGATGACACAGAACACCGGAACAATTGCGATATAATCCTCCGTTGTCTCGAAAAGCTCTCTCTGAAGGAGCTCCATATCTTCCGCGAAATCATCCAGAGATACCGTGTATGACGGTGCGGCTATAGCCAGCTGCCAGTGATCCAGGATATACATACGATAGTCTTCCCTGTTTACAAAGGAAACACATTTGGAAATGTAATTGTTATACGTCTTATCTATCAGCTGCTCCGAAAATACGGCACGCATACTGATCGTATCCAGAACGTCTATCATACATACTCTGTCGTATCCGCCCATTTTGATATCCATGTTGAGCGCAGCTTCGTTGCCTATGCCTTCCTTCTCGGAATACATAAGCTTAAGTTCACAATCCTTTATAAGCTTCAGGAGTTTCTGACTCATTACATCATCCGCTTCTTCATCGCGATTGCTTTCGATATCCATCATATATCCGATCAGGCTTCGGTTATCTTCAGCCAGACCCGCAACATGCGAAAACGCATACGGATTGTAATTCTGGAGTGTCTCATCCTCTCCCAGCGCGGAAACAACAAACGCACAGTTTGTAAAAATATTCGTTCCGTTCATACAGCTGATCTCGCCCTCTGTCAGGCATCCGCTTATATTGGAATTCTCGTATATGGATAATTCCCACTTTGCGCTGTTAGGATATACTCTGACTCTGTCCTTGCATGTATATCCGAATATAGTCTCCGGTTTATCAAAGGATTCTATCTTATTGAACATTGACCTATTGTCGGCAATGATCTTTCTGTCATATATAAATGCTCTCTTTATCTTCTTTCCGACCGTAGTATCGTGATTTATACGAAGTCCGCTTTCGGTGTAGCCCAGCATGAAAGGAACATCCGTTTCTCCCGAATATACCAGCGGGAAGAAAAATCCCATCTGAGGCTTTTCCTGTATAAGGTTTCCGACACCCTCTCTGTATACCTCAGCCGCCGGTCTGTCATCTATGGAAACGATCTTTCTGCTTTCAATGCCGGTGATGGTATATTCATCTCCCACAACCTGAGCACCTGAAACAAAGGAAGTTACGCTTTCCAGATTCTTTCCGCTGAAAGAAGCAAAGATAGCATCCTTATCGGAACTCCCGTTTTCATCAAAAACAAATCCCGAATCACCGTAGAAATCTCCGTTCAGATCATTCTTCTCGGCAACTCCTCCGATCATCTGTATTCCCGGAATACGCTCGTTGCTCAGTTCAACAAAACGGGCTATTTCCGTATATGCAGGCGTGAAAAACGAAAGCAAAAGTTTCGTATCTTCCGTAATGATCTTGGCCTTGATATTCATTCCCAGTTCCTGAGCTTCAATAAGTTCTCCGGTTTTCGTATCGAAGATCGGAATCCTTGCGGAATGGACGCTGCCTTCCGACACCTGTGTGATGGAAACGATACATCTGTCGCTCATCAGCTTTCCGCCGTTTATAACAGCCGAAGTACTGGTTCCGATAATATGCGCTCTCGGCACTATGCTCTTGATAAATGATGCCAGTTCCACCGCATCATCCGGAGCATGTATTGATGTATGAATTCTTATAAGTATGTCATCGTTTTTTCCGTAATCGATCATTAACTGTTTCAAAGAATCCGCAAGCCTTGTCTTTGAAACATATTGGAGATTCCAGGTAAACATATATATCCTCCTGTCTTCCTAAAATCGTTTTACTTCTTCTCTTCTTCCTCGGCCGGCCCTTCTGTCTCTGCTCTCAGTTCATCGAAAGCTCCTTCATCAACAAGCTGAAGGAATATATCAACAACCTTCTGACTGAGCTGCGTTCCGGCTATTTCCGTGATTATACTTATTGCTTTCGAAAGCGGCATAGCTTTACGGTACGGTCTTGTGGATGTCATGGCATCCAGACAGTCCGCAACAGCGATTATCTGTGCAATCTCCGGGATTTCATCTCCCTTAAGTCCTTTAGGATATCCCTTTCCGTCTATTCTCTCATGATGATATCCCGCACCGAGTGCCAGATTCGGCATGACGGTTATACCCTTAAGTATTTCATAACCGTTGGCCGCATGCTGCTTCATGATCTTAAACTCATCATCCGTAAGTTTGCCCGGCTTATTAAGGATGTCGATCGGAGTACTGATCTTTCCGATATCATGCAGAAGTGCGATCCTGTGGATATCATCCAGTTCATCTCCCGAGTATCCCATCTTCTCGGCAAACATCTTTGTGTATTCGGCAACTCTGAAGGAGTGACCGTTTGTATACTTATCCTTAACATCAACGCACATAGCGAAGGCTTCCACCATCTCGTCGATGAACTTCTTATTCTCTTCCTGCTTCTTCAGAAGCGCTCTGGTACGTCTTTCTATTATCGCTGCCACGATCAGTCCTATAAGCATAAGGACAAGCAGAGCAGCCAGAATTCTGCACCAAACCTTCTCGTACATGGCCTTCTCTTTTTCGATCAGCACCGTAAGGGTTCTTTCTCCGTCGTCCATGGTGTTATGAACAGTAAGCTTGAACTGATATGTACCTCCCTTAAGGTTGGTATAGCTGACCGCTGAAAGCTCCTGCTTTGTTACCATGTTTCCGCCAGCCTTATCAATGCCTACAAGCTCGTATGAAACCTTAGGATTTCTGAGTGAGTAAGTAAAGGCATATGGGAAAACCGTAAGTCTTGTAGTACTTGACGGAATCCTTATCACGCCGTCATCATCCGGATAGATCACCACATCATCGGCTTCAACGAAAGGAACCGCAAGTCTGATACCTGTGGTATCCTCATTGGCATCTCTCATATTAACGCTGCTGACTCCGGTGGTACCCGCAATGTAAAGCACTCCCTTATCATCAAGAAAACTGAAGGAGTTTGCTGTGGCAACACACGGAAGACCGCACTTCGAATCATAGAACATATATTCTATTTCTTCGTTCTTTATCATATTCTCTGCATTTACGATATAAATACCGTTACTGCTGAGGATCCAGAGATTATCTCTCTCGTCAAACTTGATATCGAAGTTGTTGGAATACGGGAACTTATCGATGGTGGTTATCTTTCCGTTCTGCAGATAAGCTATGGAATTACTGGTTATGATCCAGTACAGATCTCTGTTCGGATCCTTTACCATTCTGAGGATAACTTCCGATGTAAGTCCGTTCTCTCTGGAAATGCGGTCGACGCCCTGTCCGTCCAGAACATATATTCCGTCTCCGTCGCTTCCCAGATATATCTTCCCGTCTTCGCCTTCACAGATCGTGAGGATCTCGGTATTTACGATACCGTTTTCCTCTCCGTAGGAGGCTACAACATTTTCGTCCTTTATAACATTCAGTCCGCCCGGAGAAGCAACCAGTATGCTTCCGTCGGATGCCTCTACGGTGGTCCTTATCTTCTTTGCCAGAAGTCCGTCATCCGCTGTAAAACATTTAACGGTATCATCGTCCTTTACTTCCACCAGTCCGTAATCACTGTAGGTGGATATCCAGAGATTATTCTTGCTGTCCAGCATGATGGATCTGATTCTTATTCCGCTGAGCATTTCCGTAAGGGATGTCTCAATGTAGGAATTAAGAGAGTTCAGAACCGTAAGTCCCTTATCCGTTCCGATATATACATATCCGTCTCTGACACAGGTTGTGTTGACTACCATGTCATCAAGTCCGGCTTTCTCGCTTATATCCTTGAAAATATTCGGAACTATCTTAAGCACACCCTGTCTTGAAGAAACAAACCAGAGGTTGCCTTCGTAATCCGCCAGCATCTCATCTACGGAGCTGGTCATAGGAATGTTCTTGATAGTTACGTACTTTCCGTTTCCTCTTATGTATCCGATACCGTTATCCGTACAAACCCAGATATAACTTTCGAAAACATCCAGTCTGTTGATCTTCACATGAGGATATACGCTGTAACTCGTCATGACTGATGTCTTGGCAAGATCGATATAAGCCACTGTGGAGCTCTCGGTTCCTACATAAAGCTTCCCCGGATTATCGGCATCCGGAAATACACAGTTTATCTCATCCAGCCCCACTTCCTCGCTGGAGAAGAAATAAACTATCTTCATATCCTTGATCCCGAATACATGTCCCTCGTTGGTAACACCGAAGATCGTATTGTCCGGACCTTTTCTTATCTCGGTAATATACTTTCCGTCAAGCTGCGGGAAACTGAGATAGTTCAGTTCCATATTTGTATTAACCATGGCCATGCCGTGGGTAGTTCCGATATAAATGTTTCCCTCATCATCTTCGGAAATGGATCTTATGGAAGATGACTTAAGTCCCTCTACCTGATCGAAGAATGTGAGCTCGCCCCTTTCAAGGACCGCAACACCGTTCTCGTTGGTTCCTATCCAGAGTCTGTTTTTACTGTCGACAAAAAGACTCACTACGCTGTTTATTCCCGTAGTAGAGTCATATCTCTTAAACTGATTTCCGTCGTATCTTGTAAGTCCGCTGTATCCGCCTATCCAGATAAATCCATCCGGAGTCTCCGCAATAGCGTTAGCCTCGGATGTCGGAAGGCCGTTGGAATTGTTATACAGAATTGATGCGTATCCTTCGCCGTTGCCGGTAGGATCGATGATCTTGCCTTTATCTTCGGTCAGCTGTTTTTCTTCATCCTCTCCCTCCGTTGCTTCTTCGTCGAAGAGCATCGGATTTTCGGCCGCAAAAACCGAAAGGTTCTTAACTTGCGTTAACCCCAAGGCTATAAAAATGCATATAACGAAACATATTAATCGTCTTTTCATGTCACACCCCACATCCAATAAATAAGAAAAACAATTAATACCGCTTATTCTCTCTTAATAAATCTTATAAGAACACCATTTTTTTTAACACAAGTCCCTTTGCCGGCGCCGTAGGTCCCGCTGCTTCTCTGTCAACAGCCTCGAGAGCCTCCCTGACGGATTCAACGGTTCTGAGTCCCGTTCCGACTTCTATAAGCGTTCCTGCTATTATACGGACCATGTTATACAGAAAACCTTTTCCCGTTACGGTAATCTTTATAAGACGGCTTTCCTGAGAGTCTCTCTCGACTCTTACGGAAACCACCTCTCTGACCGTAGTCAGCACTTCCGCTTTTGTTGAACAGAAGCTTTTAAAATCATGTTCCCCAACGAGGCACTGTGCCGCCTCATTCATCGCATTTACATCCATATCCCTGTAAATGAAATGCGTATATCTTGTCATCAGAGGATTATCGAATTTGTCATTCCATATCCTGTATTCGTATGTTTTTTCCGAATTACAGTGTCTCGGATGAAACTCCGGGTCCACCTCTGATGATTCTACCACTCTCACAGCCTCAGGAAGCCTCGTATTCGCCGCGTAACTGAACTTCTCGGCAGGAATACGGCTGTCCGTATCAAAGACACATACAGCGCCTTCTGCGTGGACTCCCGCATCCGTTCTGCTGGCTCCTATGACACTTATCTCTTCACCCGTGATAAGTCCGAGAGCTTTATTTAATTCACTTTCGATGGTAACAGCATTTTCCTGCTCCTGCCAGCCCGAGTAACCGGTGCCGTCATAAGCCACCCTCAGCATAATACGTCTCATACTTTACCACTTCCGTAAATATTTAAAACCAATATCGAAACAAAATATATAACCATTACTGCCAGAGCCAGAGAATCCTTGCGCGTAAAACGAAGCGGCTTGATCCTCACTCTTCTTGTGGTTATGTCATAACATCTGTCATCCATGGCTTTCGCCGTTCTCATGGTCCTGATTCGCGTATTCTTTATCGCCGGCAGCAGGACTCTTATATCTTCCACCAGAAGTATAGGTCTGCCTCTTCCCGTGGAACGTTCTCCTCTGGCAATTCTCGATGCCTTGATCCTGTCCAGCTCGCGTCTCTGGCTCGGAAGGAAATCCGCTATAAGAAACGCCCACTTGGATCCGGTAGCATTAAATGAAAACGCTCTCGAAAAACCATCCAGAAGATCTATCTGCTCGGTAGTCTTACTCACAACCTCCAGAGCGAATATCACCATCATACCTTTGCAAAGTATCACAACTCCCGTCAAAGGATTGGATACAACAGCTATTACCACACATGCCAGAAACAGTATTATCAGAAATGCTTCGGCACTTCTTATATATTCGAATATACCCAGCGCCGATATCATCATGATGATCATTATCAGAAGTCCCGAGATTGCAAGTGCCACGGGATTGGTACTGATGATAACCAGAACCGAATATACAATTAACGAAAAAATCTTTAATATAGGGTTAACTTCTCTCATCTCAGTCTACCGTTATCACGCATTTTCCTTCCTTAAGCATCTCCTCGATAAGATATCTGACTTTATAATATCCGTCGGTATCAAGGCCCGCATAAGGCTTATCCAGAAGTAATATGTCCGCCTCCGCAAGGAATACTCCCGCCAGGAGAACAAGTCTCTGCTCTCCCATGGAAAGATGAAGCGGATGCTTCTCCCATTTGGATTTAGATATGCCGAGATTGGTAAGCATGGTCTCCGCAGCCCTTCTGGCATCCGGCTTCGGAACACCCAGCAATCTCTTCTGATACATGACATCTTCTATGACCGTATCTTCAAATAGCTGCTCACTCGGAAGCTGCATAGCCATGGCAGTTCTTCCGAAACGCTTTACATCTCCCGATCTCTCGCGCTGTATTCCCGCCAGCATCTTGAGAAATGTAGTCTTTCCGGAACCGCTCTTACCTGTTATATGATATTCGCAGCCTCTGCAGAATCTGTATTCGAACTCCTGTACCAGTTTATCCTTCCCGTAAGAGAAAAATACATCCGAAAGAGATATAGCCGTATCTCCCGCCTGACTGTCGGGATCCTGTGAGTCTCTTACCACACGGCCCTTGCCGATCTTAAACTGTACGCCGGCAACTTCTTCTCCCTCTTCAACGGAAAAGTCCGGAAGTATGCTGGATATCTCATTCAGCTGTTTATACTCCGCAGTTCCGTCTCTCAGTTCTATTATCTTATCTGCCAGTTCAAGTTCCCTCTGCTTCTGGGAAACGAAGATGACAGTCTGTTTTCTCTTTCTTGCCGATGATATTACCGACTTGAGTATGGAATATCCCGTTTCGCTGTCCTGCATGGACACGGCATCGTCAAGTATAAGAATATCCTGATGCATAATGAGCTCGGAAGTAAGAACCGCTCTCTGCTTCTCACTGAGAGATATCTGATTGTAATCTCTTCTCTGTTTCTTTCCGAGTTTGAAATGCTTGAAATAATTCGAAGCCCTTCTGGATATCCTGCTCTTATCCAGACCTATATTTTCAGGTGCGAATACTATATCCTTCAGAACCGAATTGAAAACTATATCCTGATCCGGATCCTGCGATACGATACCGCACATCCTGTGGATCTTCCTTTCATCAAGCTGTGAGAAAGGATCCAGTCCGTCGATAAGGATTGTTCCTATACTCTCGGGTCTTACAATGCCCGCTATATATCCAACCAGGGTACTCTTACCTGCTCCCGTAGGGCCTGTAACGGCAACTATATCATAGCTGCCCGGAGCTGCGCTTGAAGATGCATTTTCTTCTGCTTCGCGCTTATCCTCGGCTGCCGTGATT
>CACZHN010000008.1 GCA_902780985.1 uncultured Lachnospiraceae bacterium
TTAGTCATAAGAACGAAGGTTACATAGTCCTGCCAGAGATTCCTGTCAAAGCCATAGCTGGTTGCAACCTTAAGCAGCTTATGAATCTCTTCATAAATGCGGCTTATAAGATTCTCCTTGTCGTATTCACGGGAATCAAACTCTCGGAGGATCTCTCCGAACTTTGTGATGATACTGTCCTGTCCGAGTTCACGGTACATTACCAGTCTTGATAAATCTCTATACATCAGTCTTCTTCCTCTTCATCTCCATCTTCCTCTTCAGTTACAGCAGCAACCTTGATACGCTTGCTGAACTTTCTGAGTACAAGTGACATAGCGCTCTTAAGCTCTCTGATCCTGAGTATATATGCAGCTATAAGATATGTAAGACCACCTACTCCTATCAGAAGAACAAGCTCCACAAGCTGAGCCAGCTTTCTTTCCATAGGAAGCATACTCTCAAGAAGTGCTCTTACAAGGAATATGCATATATACATTATGACACATGCAGCAGCAATCCTTACTACTGAATTCAGGATCTCCTTACCTCTTATATTTCCTACCTTAGTACGAAGCATGATTACCAGAAGCGTAACACTGGTGAAGCCTGCCAGTGAATAGGCAAGTCCCAGTCCATTTGCTCCCATAACCTTTACTAATATAAATGAAAACAGAATGTTCGATAATAAAACTATTATATTGATTGCCACCGGTATCGATGTAATCTGAATCGAATAGAACGCCTGCAGGAATACCTGTCTTACACAGTATGCAGTGATTCCGGCACAATAGAATATGATCAGCATTGAAAGGGTTCTAACATTTTCAGAATTAAACTCTCCATGATAGAACATAGTTCTTACCAGCGGCTCTCTTACAGCTATAAGTCCAAAGGTTGCCGGCAGTGTTATAAATACCATGTTTCTTACTGCCATTGAAAGATCCTTCTTGTAGTGCTTGATCTTACCCTGACTATAGTGCTCAACCATAGTCGGGAAAACCGAAAGTGCTATAGAAAATCCAAACATATTGATCGGAAGCTGCTGAATACTGATAGCATTCTGCATGGTGGTTACTATACTTTCACCTACTCTTGATCCAAAATAGTTATTAACAAGAAGATTAACCTGGCCTACGGAAATTCCCAGAAGCATCGGCCAGAACAGGTGGAAAAACTTCGATACACCCGCATGCTCCAGGTCTATGATCTTATAGTAGATAAATTCCTTCTTTTTGATAAAGATTATCTGAATAGAAAAATGCGCTATAGCTCCGAGAACTACACTGATAGAGAAACTTGATATTCCAAGTCCTGCTTTCATCAGAATAAGTCCGAAGACTATCATAACCACGTTATAAACTACAGATCCTATAGATGGTGGGGCAAAGTTCTTATACGACTGAAGAATTCCCATACATATACCTGTAAGGCACATAAAGAAACTCTGGAAAAGCATTATTCTTGTAAGCTTTATCGTAAGATCAACATCAACACCCTTTGTCGGATCTATAACAAATGGAATGAGCTGTGGAGCAAATATGACACCTATTATAGATACTATACCTGCCGCAATAGCTACGATATTAAGAATGGTACTTGCCATTCTGAAACCATTATCATCATCATTATCAGCAAGATATGAGCTGAATACCGGAATAAAAGCAGAACTGAGTCCACCACCTACAAGTACATTGTAGATAAGATCCGGAATCTTAAATGCAGCGTAATACGCATCAGTAACTCCATTAGCTCCAAAGTAATGAGCTATGATAATCTGTCTGGCATACCCAAGCATACTGGCGATAAAGTTCATTATCATAAGTATACTTGCAGCCTTCATAACACCTTCTGTAGTTTTATTTCTGCTTTCTGACATAAATATACCTTGTTAGATTATACTTCGGCCATCATAATCAACCGTAAAGTACATTATACCATAAAAGTCAAATGATAAAAGAGTTTTTTGATCTGCCCCTGAGTCATGATGACTCAGGGGCAGTTAGAAGACTTTTTCTATAACTTATTAAAAACGATGGATTTGTGCATGAAAAAACCCCTGCACCATCATGGCGCAGGGGCATATATTCGTATGGCTTATAAACTCTTGATGTATTTGTCCATTGCAGCAGCAGCCTTCTTACCTGCTCCCATTGCAAGGATAACTGTTGCAGCTCCTGTAACCGCATCTCCACCTGCGAATACTCCCGGTCTTGATGTAGCACCTTCTTCATCTGCAACGATTCCACCGAACTTCTGTGTCTCAAGTCCTTCTGTAGTAGACTTGATAAGTGGGTTAGGTGATGTACCGATAGATACGATAAAGGCATCCGCTTCGATCTCGCTGAACTCTCCTGTAGCAACAGGCTTACGACGACCTGACTCATCAGGCTCTGAAAGCTCCATCTTCTCTACCTTAACACCCTTTACATATCCCTTATCGTCTCCGATAACTTCAACAGGGTTGTTGAGAAGTGCAAATACGATGCCTTCCTCGATAGCATGCTCAACCTCTTCCTTACGAGCAGGAAGCTCTTCCATAGAACGTCTGTACACGATAGTAACATCTGCACCGAGACGCTTAGCTGAACGAGCTGCATCCATGGCTACATTTCCACCGCCGACGATAACTGCCTTCTTAGGACGAGCGATAGGTGTCTTTGAATCTTCCTTATAAGCCTTCATAAGATTGATTCTTGTAAGGAACTCATTTGCTGAGTATACTCCGTTGAGGTTCTCTCCCGGGATTCTCATGAATCTTGGAAGACCTGCACCTGATCCGATAAATACAGCTTCGAAACCGTAATCATCGAAAAGTTCATCTATAGTAATAGTTCTGCCGATAACGACATTTGTCTCGATCTTAACGCCCATATCCTTGAGACCGTTAACTTCCTTCTCAACGATTGACTTTGGAAGACGGAACTCAGGAATTCCGTAAGCAAGAACTCCTCCGGCTGTGTGAAGGGCTTCGAATACTGTTACATCATAACCGAGCTTTGCAAGGTCTGATGCACATGCAAGTCCTGAAGGACCTGATCCGATGATTGCACACTTGTGTCCGTTAGGAGCAGCAGGAACTGCCTTCTCTGTGCTGTGAGCATTATGATAATCTGCTACGAATCTCTCAAGACGTCCGATAGCAACAGGCTCACCCTTGATACCGCGTACGCACTTTGACTCACACTGTGACTCCTGAGGACATACACGTCCGCAGACTGCAGGAAGTGAAGATGACTCTGTGATAACCTTGTAAGCACCTTCGAAATCACCCTCTGCTACCTTAGCGATGAAATCAGGGATTGCGATGGATACAGGACATCCCTGTGTACAAGGACGTGTCGGGCAGTTAAGGCAGCGCTGTGCCTCATCTATAGCCTGCTCCTCTGTATATCCGAGAGCAACTTCCTGAAAGTTCTTATTTCTTACATCCGGCTCCTGTGAAGGCATCGGATTCTTATCCATTCTCATATTAGGCATATTACTGTACCTCCTTGTTCAGAAGGTTGCAGGTCTCTTCTCTGGCCTTCTTCTCAAATTCCTTATATATTCCGCCACGAGCCATAGCTTCATCGAAGTCTACGAGGAAACCGTCGAAGTCAGGTCCGTCAACGCATGCGAACTTAGTCTCGCCGCCTACTGTAAGTCTGCAGCATCCGCACATTCCTGTTCCGTCAACCATGATAGGGTTCATGCTGACAACAGTCTTTACATTATATTTCTTTGTGGTAAGAACTACAAACTTCATCATGATAAGCGGTCCGATAGCGATTACTTCATCGAACTCTTCTCCATCCTGGATGAGCTTTTCAAGCGGTGCTGTAACAACACCCTTCTCACCTGCGGAACCGTCGTCTGTCATAAGGATATAATTGTTGCTTGCTGCTCTGAACTCATCCTCTAAGATAACAAGATCCTTGTTACGGAAACCTACGATAGATGTTACGTCACATCCGATATCATGAAGCTTCTTTGCAACCGGATAAGCGATAGCACAACCAACACCACCACCTACAACGGCAACCTTCTTAAGACCCTCTGTCTCTGTAGCCTTTCCGAGCGGTCCTACGAAATCATGAATATAATCTCCCTCTTCGAAGGAATTAAGCATCTCTGTAGCTCCACCGACAATCTGGAATATAATAGTAACTGTTCCCTTCTCACGATCATATCCAGCAATGGTAAGCGGTACTCTTTCTCCATCTTCTGTTGCGCGGAAAATAATAAACTGACCAGGCTCAGCCTTGCGCGCTACGAGCGGTGCATCAATCTCCATCAGTGTAACTGTTGGATTGAGCGCCTTTTTTGTCACAATCTTGTACATAGCAACTCCTTCTTCTCTCTTTTAACCGGTACTACGCCAGTCTATAATAATTTTTACTAATGCCCAATTTTAGCAAAATATTATTGTGATTTCAAGCACAAACCAAAAAAAATGACAACAGAAGCTTTTTTGCCCTATTGTCATCCTTCTGAAAGCGGAGTCGGAGGGATTCGAACCCTCGTGGCAGTTGCCCGCCAAACTGATTTCGAGTCAGCCCCGTTATGACCACTTCGATACGACTCCATATATAACCGCGGCCGGATTGCGACCGCGGATTTGATTATATCTCATATAATGATTTCGGGCAAGTGTTATTTACTGTACCTCAACCTGACAGCTTCTCATGGTCTCAAGTGCAGCCTCGTGTTTCGCCGGAGTTACTCCCGCACAGCAGCTTGAATCAACGCTTACCTTGATCTCAGGGAAAAGAGCTTTGATGATGAGTGCATTTGATATAACGCATATATCGGTGCAGAGTCCGATAAGCTCCACCTCTTCAAAGTTGTAGTCTCCCCAGCCTGTATATCCGAAGGACGGCTTGTTGATGATATCGGCGCCTTCAGTATAAAGGCCTTCGTATATCTCCCAGCCCGGTGTGCCCTCAACGCAGTGCACAACAGGAAGATGCTTTCCTTCATTTGTATTCATGTAATCCTCACTGTGAGTGTCTCTTGTGAAGATTATCTCGTCGCCGCGCTGCTTATACTCGTCAATCTTCTTCTTTACATTTTCAAGTATGGCTACAGCTTCGGCTGTTCCAAGGCTTCCGTCCACGAAATCCTTCTGCATGTCGATAACTATAAGTGTTTTTCTCATTTCTTCGTCTCTTCCTTATGTAAAATGTATTCCTTAGCAAACTGTCTTGGCTGTTACGCCTTCGATACGTCCGATCTTTCCTGCCATGGTATTGATGGTATCCTGATCCGCATCAACAGCGATACTGATGATATTGATGTTCTTCTCACGGTAAGGGATTCCCATTCTTCCGATTATGCAGTCATTAAACTCATGAAGTACGGCATTTACCTCAACAGATGCCTTAATGTCATTTACGATTATTGCGATTACCGCAGCCTTTGTTTCCATGTTGATACCTCCTCTGAAAATTTATACATATATATAGTTTCTTTGATACTCTTCTTTCTTGACACTTACGGACTTAGCTATTATAATATCCTAAGTGTCTGAATTGCCGGCATGGCGGAATTGGCAGACGCCCGGGACTTAAAATCCCGTGGGTAGTGATACCCGTACCGGTTCGACCCCGGTTGCCGGCACTGACAGTAAGCGGCTCAAGTCTTATAGGCTTGAGCTTCTTTTTTTGCATTTATTGCCCTGTCTCTGCCTCTATTCTCCCTTTTTATACAGGTCTCCGAACTCTCTCTCGCAAAGATCCTCAAGATAGGATATGGAGAAACGTCCGTCGTAATTCAATATCGAATTCTGTGATACCAGATCCTGTGTGTAATCCGATAATCTGTATGTTGTGAAGTTTCCGGCTCCCGAACGTCTGTGTGTTACCAGCGGTTCAAGTCCGTATTCCTTGATGGATACCGAGCCGTCCGCATTTTTATGAAGCGTTGTCTGTGACATGATTCCGAGCATGGAATCCGCTCCGGTCTGTGATGAGATGAAGTTTCCTACCGAGTAGTAGCAGAGCATCTCATTTCCGTTCTTTCCCGTATACCATTCAACCGGCTCTACTACATGAGGGTGATCACCTATTGCAAGGATAACTCCTTCATCCGCAAAAAGCTGTGCCCATTCATGCTGGAAATCATCCGAGCCCAGATTATACTCCGTGCCCCAGTGCGGAAATACAACCACCGCATCCGCCAGGTCATGAGCGCGTCTTATATCATAGATAACTTTATTCTTTGTCTCTTCCGTCATAAGGTCCACGAGATAATCCTTGTCATCCGGAAGTGCCATACCGTTCATGCCGTATGTATAGTTCAGCATAGCAATCTTGAATCCGTCTTTCTCATAGACATATATCTCAGCCGCATCCTCGCTTGATTCATGGATTCCCAGCACCGCAATCTCCGGATGCTTGTTGTTCCAAAAGTCCAGACAGTTCTCGACTCCCGTGGTTCCCTGATCAAGTACATGGTTGGATGCATGAAGCACTACGTCGAATCCCGCGTCCACCACCGAGTCTCCCAGCGGAGTAACCACATTGAACATAGGATAGTTCTGATATCCGCGGTCGTCACCGCCGTAGATTACTTCATTATTGATGACAGCCACATCCGCTGCCTGAACATCGTCCTTAACATGAGCGAATATATGATCGTAATTGACCGTTCCGTCGGCAAGATATCCGGATGCCGATATATTATCATGCATCAGAAGGTCGCCTACCATGATGATGCTTACATCCACTCCCGCACTGTCGGCACTGCCGTCCACTGTTCCGTCGGCTGCCCGGCTTGTGGGTTCCGCATCTCCGTCGGTAGCTTCCGCCACCGATGTACCTTCCTCTGTATTCTCCGCAGCTGTTTCCTGCGATCCGCTTTCCGGCTCTTCACTGCCGGATATACCGTCCGCTTCGATCTGGTCTGTTATTCCCGACGGCTGCTGCGTCGCTTCCTGTCCCTTGCCGCAGCCTGAGGCCGTCATTAAAACAGCTGCCGCAAGTGCGGCGGCTGTAAACTTAAACTTCTTCATTATCCGCTATGTCCTTACAATTAGTTTCTTAAATGATCTGTATGCTTAATTCGCTGTCGTATACACCGTCTGCGATAAGCTGTCGGAAACTCTCCGTTACGGTTTCCTTATCTTCCTTATAGGTTACTCCGAACCAGGCATCCTTGGTCTCAAGTACTTCAACCGAAACCTCGCCCTTCTGCAGAAGCTCGCCTACATATATAGGAAGAAGATACTCAGCCTTCTCCGGATTTGACGGAACCTTCTCTTCGAAGAAACTTACAAATCCCTTCTCAAGCAGCTCTACGAATTCCGGACTGAGTCCCCACATATTCATAGACACATAAGAATCCGGATCTATGACTCTGCCGTTTGCCTCGGCACCGATCTTGCCGTCGGCATCCACAGTCTTAATGATATCGTGAGTCTCATCGATATCCGTCAGCATCATGTCGGAATCAACCTTGCAGATTCCTCTTGTTACAGAGCCGTTATCCGAAAGAGTATTCTTCAGTATAAATCCCGCAATGGAGAATTCATTTGGCTTATGCTCCTTGATAAGCCAGTCATGCAGAAGCGCAAATGCACTCTTTCCGTAATAGTCATCGGCGTTGATGACGGCAAACGGCATATCTATGCAATCCTTTGCCGCAAGCACTGCCTGACCTGTTCCCCATGGCTTTGTACGTCCTTCCGGAACACTGAAGCCCTCAGGGATCTCGTCCATCGCCTGAAATGCATAGGCCACCTCAACTTCTGCGGCTGTGCATAATTCTTCTACACGGTTACCAATTATATTCTTGAAATCTTCTTCTATATCATGTCTTATGATAAATACGATCTTGTCAAATCCGGCCTCGATAGCATCATGTATCGAGTAATCGATGATTATATGGCCGTAATCATCTACAGGCTCCAGCTGTTTGACTCCTCCGCCAAAGCGTGAACCTATCCCCGCTGCCATAATGACTAACGCTGTCTTCTTTTTGTAATCCATTTCAAATCCCCTTCACCACAAATTAATGCTAACAGTATATGAGATTTCCTCCGAAAATTCAACATTACTGTATTTCAAATTGCAAAAGCTACATTATAATCCTGTTCTTTCCGCTGTTCTTTCCTGTATAAAGGTTCTCGTCCGCTTCATTTACCCAGGCATCCGTCTTGACGCCTTCATGCCATGCGGCCACACCTATGGTTACCGTCACCTGTATCTTCTGACCTTCGTATATGAAGTCCTCTGCTTCAACGCTGCTTCTGAGTTTTTCCATGTATACACGCATTTCACCTTCGGTGGAAATGGACTTCGTGAGGATCAGGAATTCCTCGCCGCCCCATCTGGAAACCACCGACTTGGTACAGAGCTTCGTCATTAGAGCCGCCAGATTGCGGAGCACCATGTCGCCGGCATTGTGGCCGTAAATATCATTTATCTTTTTGAAATTATCGATATCGATCATGGAAACATAGCTTCCCGCCGTCTCCGCCTCTTCCAGACGGGTTATCATATAGTGACGGTTGTAAAGCTTCGTAAGATTATCCCTGTGAGCCAGATCCTTCAGGCTCTCCTCGGAGCTGATGGCGGCCTTGATGAGCACACGGGTATAAAAGATAAGAAAACTGAAAACGATGATGGAATTGACCACCCAGAAACCTCTTGCGACTCTCGGATCCGGCTCATAGATCGGACCATAGATGGACGGGCTGAGGGTGCTGACAAGGTAGCAGCCCACGATGAACAGGCTTAACCTGACGGACCTGATCGCATTTCTGTGGATCTTATATGCCATATATTCGGTATAGAAAACGATAGGGATCATGGACATGCAGTAAAGATGGAAGCCGTAATCGTATCCCAGACACACGGTACAGAATCCCATATAGACGGTAATCCAGACATATACCATGATGACGTACGCAAAGAGTTTATCCTTATAAATAAGAATATATCCTATTATATATACGAAGAACGTCGGTATGCTGAAGTACACGAGAAATTTCGCATGAGCAAACATAAAGAAGGCCATAAGTCCGAATACCATCAGAAGAATAGCCGTATTCACCATATATGTTAATCTTTTGACAGACGATGCATCCATAAGGTCACCTTTCAACACAAAACATTAACGCTGGTTACATATCTGATTATACCAAACTTTACGAAAAAGTGTACAAATAACTACATTAATCCAATCATAAGAATTATTCTCTTTAATCTCAAAAAATTCGTGTTAAAATAATTCAAGATTTGTAACCTACTGAACAGTTATCTAGATTTTACAGTTCACGGAGTGTGACTTATGTTACATGAAATATGGAAAAGTTTAACATCTCTGGAATTCTGGATGGACCTCCTCAACAGCTTTAAGCATCTGGGTCCGCTGGCGCCCATACTGCTGACGGCGCTGGAATCCTTCATCCCGCCGCTGCCCCTGGTAGCCATTGTCCTGGTAAATGTAGCGGCCCACGGAGTATTTCTCGGATTCCTCTACAGCTGGATCGGCACCTGCATCGGCTGCACCGTAGTCTTTCTGGTCTTCAGGCATTTGTTCAGAGACAGATTCCTGAGATTCTCGGACAGACATCCGAAGGTCCTGAAAGCCCGTAAATGGGTAGAGCAGACAAACACCGCAACCCTCTTTATGCTGGTACTGTTCCCCTTCACACCGTCGGCTTTCGTAAACTTCGCCTTCGGCGTATCGGAATTCTCCAGAAGAAAATACCTTCTTACTATATACTGTTCAAAACTGATCATGATAAGCCTTCTGGCGGCTGTAGGCCAGAGCGCTGTAAGTGCCATAAAGAACCCTTGGTTCATCCTTGTATCCATCGGAATCCTTGTAGTAACCTACTTCTTATCCAAGTGGGTTACGAAAAAAGTGAAACTTGGGGACGGGGGTTGAGTAGTCAAAATGGGAATGGGGGGACACTCCTTTAACAACTAAAGGAGTGTCCCCCCATTCCCATTTTGACTACTCAACCCCCGTCCCCGTTTCTCACCTTACATACGTGATCATAAATACAGAGCCTTCGCCCTGCTTGGAGTCGACGGTTATATATCCTTTGCCGGCTTCGATTATGGATTTTGAAAGGGAAAGTCCGATGCCTACGCTGTCCGGACCGGAATTTTCCGCTTTGTAAAATCTTTCGAAGATGTGTTTTAAGTCTTTTTCCGATATGCCTTCCCCTTCGTCTCTGATGATAATTCTGTTGAATACATTCGTAGGTTCCAGGGATACATGTACCGTTGAGCCTTCCGGACTGTGTTCGATACAGTTCTTGATTATGTTGGTCACGGCCTCCAGCTGCCAGTTGTAATCGCCCTTGATGACCGATTCCCTGCCGGCTTTTTCGGCGTCACCACCCTTTTCAATGGGTTCCAGGCTGACATTCACATTCTTTAAGTCCATGATGACCGCCAGCTTTTCTATCGAGTCTTTTACCAGTTCTTCCAGATTTACATCCTCTTTCTTAAGCTTTACGGTTCCCGCATCGATACGGGCCAGCTTAAGCAGTGAGATTACCAGGCTCTGGATCCATTCCATCTGTCTGCTTATGGATTCCAGGAAGTCCTTTCTCACAGGTGCCGGCATATCGTCGTCTTCTATTATGTTGTCCAGCATGATCCTGATGGAAGTAAGCGGGGTCTTGAGCTGATGGGAAATGTCTTCCAAAGAACGGGTCAGGGCTGCATTTTCCTTTTTGGACAGTTCCGAGGTCTCTCTGAGACTTACCGTGGTCTTATATATCTCGTTTCTGAGAAGCGACAGTTCGTCTTCGGAATTCTCCTTAAGCTGAAGATCGTAGATACGATTGGTCAGCTTGTTCAGGTATGTGGTCAGTTCCTCAATATCCTTTCGGCGTTTCGCTCCCACCACCATATCGTACAGGCCTATCATGGCTCCCGTAAAGATCACTATGAGAGCTCCGAAAAGTCCTGCTGTCTTAAGATTTTTCTTCTGGGCATTCGACAGGAAACCGCCCTCATAACCGTACTTATCAAGTATGTTTTTTCCCAGTCTCCTAACCTCATCATCAGTGAGTTCTTCCGTTCCCCTCCCCCATTCCTTGAGGCTGTGAACTATTTCCTCTTCACTTACATTCGGATATTTCTCTCTTATGATCCCCACGATGCCGTAAAGCTGCTCCACCTCTGCATCCGCTTCACGTTTTCCGAGAGAATATGCATTTATAAATATCAGAATCACCGCCAGCGCCGTTATCACCGCGACGGGCAGCAGATATCTGATCAAGTTACGTTTCATCATTCTTCAACCCTGTATCCTATTCCCTTTACGGTCTTTACCACATCCGCATCGCCGAGTCTCGTTCTGATACGCTTGATATAAACCGTAAGAGTGTTGTCGTTTACGTAGTTACCTGCCATATCCCAGATCTTACTTAGCATCATCTCTCTGGTCACCGTCTTTCCCGCATTTCTGAACAACAAAAGAAGGATCTTATATTCCAGCGCCGTAAAATCGGCTTCTTTGCCGTCTATAAGAACCTTGTCACTGTCGGGATCGATGGTCACACGTCCTACCGTTATCCTGTCTCTTGTGTTGCCGCTCCGTCTCAGCACCGCATTTATACGGGATATAAGCTCCCTGTTTCTGAAAGGCTTTATGATGTAGTCATCCGCTCCCAGATCGAATCCGTGGACCACATCCTTCTCCTCATCCTTTGCGGTAAGGAAGATCACCGGCGTACCGATGTCTTCCTTGATCTCTGTGCAAAGTCTGAAGCCGTCGCCGTCAGGCAGCGTTACATCCAGTACCGCTATATCGAAGTCGGCGGCTCCGTCAACTCCGAATATCCTGGCCTGAGCCTCGCGGTAATTTTTCGCGGAAACAACCTCAAATCCCTCCGTCTCGAGAGTATAGGTGAGTCCCTTTAAAATCATCTCGTTGTCTTCTACTAATAAGACCTTAATTTTCATATAACTATCCTTATCAATATGTCTGTTTTCTTATGGTATCGATTATGTTCTGCTTGTTAATCTTACCAATAGAGAACTTCATTGTAAAGCCTACTATCACAGCTACAAATGCTATCGAAATGATGATAGGTATGATCGGAAGAGAATAACCGAAATCAAATGCCGATCTAAGTGAAGTGTATATAAGTCTTGAGAGTACAAGTCCTATCGGAACACCGAATAAAAGCGACTTTGCCCCGTACATTATGCTTTCCATTCTTATCATATGGTCAAACTCCTTTTTAGTCATTCCTATGGATCTCAGCATAGCGAACTCGCGGCTTCTGAGATTCATGTTTGTTGTTATTGTGTTGAATACATTTGTTACACCGATAAGAGTGATAACCGTTATGAATCCGTAAAGGAAGATCTCCACAAGTGTCAGAAGGTTTTTGCCCGCCTTAAGCTGCTCTGCCTCATTTTCCACCATCACACCCGCATAATCCGAATTTTTCTTAAGAATATTGTTTACATCCCTGTCAACCTTGTTCGGATTTTCGGTCGTAATATACATTCTTGATGAATAGCGCTCTGCTTCACAGTTTTTAAAGTATTCCGAACTTACTATGAGAAATCCTCCGTCGCTGTAAGCCCCTCTGAATCCTATCGGTCTCTCATCCGTTATCTTTGTTATCTCTACACTGTAATGATCAACCTCCGATTTCGTCTGTCCGTTCTCGTCTGTCTCGCCCATAAAAATCGCAAGATCCAGCTTATCCCCTTCTTTAACCGTATATACTCTGTCAAATCTTCTGTCGTTGCCATCGTTGCTTAAACAGCAGTCATCTTCCAGAATGGCTACCTTGTCGTAATCCTCGGCTTTAACACCGCACTCCTTGGCAAATGTCTCAAACTCCGCCGAAGACATCTCTACTATCATGAGTCCCGACTGCATTTCCCCATTCTGAGTCTCTATTCCTCCATTGCCTCCGGCAATGTATTTCTTCAGATCATCGGTTCCGTACTTCTCCTGATCTATCGCCGCTACCATATAGGTCTCACAGTAACAGATGTCGACTTCCTCCAGCATTTTGACCTCGTTGTACAGGTTTCGTACACCTTCCAAAGTCGCCGAGCCACAGTATATCTCTACATCGTATCCCACATCTTTATACTGAAGCACCACAAGTTTTTTTGCCTGACTGAGAAATGTAGAAAGGCTTATAAATACGGCAACGGCAAGCACCAGAGATATGACCGTGGTTCTGTACTGTCTTCTGTTTCTCTTCAGATTCTTTGCTGATATAACTCCTCCTATTCCGAAAAGCTTTCTTATAAGCTTGCCTGTTTTAAGCTTCTTTCCGTTAAGTTTTACTTCACTGTTTCCTCTGATAGCCTCTATCGGAGACATCTTCATGGCTCTGTGAGCCGGAATCACACATGAGAGATATGAAGTAAGTGCCGCGAAAAGTATCGATACCAGGAATATTCCTATCGGCATATAGAAATCTATATCCATTCCCAATGCTCTGCCCAGAAGGATTGTCATGACAACACAGAGTATAGCCACAACCACCGTTCCCAGGATAATACCCAGGACGATACCGATTCCTCCTATAAATGCTCCCTCTCTGAGGACCGTCTTCTTGATCTGCTTCTTTGTAGCACCGATTGACGCCAGCATTCCGTACTGAATCTTCTTCTCCGAAACGGATATACTGAAGCTGTTTCCGATAACGAATGCGCTTGTTCCTACAATGATAAATATTACGACACCCGCCATAAGGTATAATGCGAAAAGTATGTTGTCGCCCACGCCGCCGTAAAGCTTTACAAGTTCGTTTACGTTGCAGCCGCCGGTATACCGGGATGATTCATAAAGTGCACTCTGAATATCGCTTGCATAGGTTTCCGCTTTTTTCGGAGAATCAAAGGTCATGAATGCATTTACCTCTTTGGCAGCCGATATATCCGTAAGCTTTGTTATGACCGAAAATCCCGGACACATGAAACATTCCACATTATCCGAAGGTCTTTCTATGATTCCAACAACCGTATATGTTTTTTCGGAAGTTATCTCGAGATGCTCTGCTTCTGCCACGAGGCCCTCTCTCTTAGGACCTCCGTCCATCTCCATTTCCTTTATCTTCTCTTCGGCATCCGACTCTGTAACGTATATGCTGTTCTTTTCCAAAGGTTCGCCGTTCCAGATTCTGGTTCCCAGCTGAAGATTAAGAGTATCTCCTACATTTATCCTTACATTTCCCAATGAGTAAGTATTTTCCGATACAACGATCTCGCTGTCATTTTCAGGAAGTCTTCCTTCTTTTACCTTTAACGCAACATCACTGAGTGCCGTTTCGTCAAAGCCCATCACCTTCAGGTACGGTTTATACTCATATCCGCTTCCTTCCAGAACCGCATAACCCAGATCTTCCGTCAGGCCGACTCTTTCCACATGAACGTTATCTCTTACGATTCCGATTTCCTCCGCCGGAACATCTTCCAGTTCGACATGATAAGAACCTTCCTCCATTGTGTAGTACTTGACCAGCGAACCGAACAGAGTTGTCGTCATACCGGCAACCGCTGTGATAAGTGCTGTTGACAGGACTACCGCTATTATGGTCACTATGGTCCTTCTTTTATTCTCTTTAAGATTCTTTGCAGTAAATCTGCTGATTACATCCATTTTTCTATCCTTTCGTTCTGTCCCATACTACTGTCGCATATCACGGATTTACTTATCACTGACGATCTTTCCGTCCTGTATGGTGATAACTCTGTCTGCCTGCTTTGCTATCTCCAGGTCATGAGTAATGATGATGATCGTCTGTCCGTTCTTCTTGTTTGCTATCTTAAGGAGCTCTATTATCTCATCACCGGTCTTCTTATCCAGATTACCTGTAAGCTCATCGGCAAGGATGATGGCCGGATTGTTGATGATGGCTCTTCCGATGGCAACTCTCTGCTGCTGTCCTCCGGACATCTGATTCGGAAGATGATCCTCGCGGCCCTCAAGCCCCAGCATCCTGATTATCTCCTTAACTCTTTCCTTATCTATCTTCTGTCCGTCCAGGTCACTCGGAAGTGTGATATTTTCTTCCGCTGTAAGTACCGGGAGGAGATTGTAGAACTGATAGATAAGTCCGATCTGTCTGCGTCGGAATATCGCCAGGCTTTCGTCACTCATTTCATATATATCTTCTCCGTCTATATAGACCTTTCCGCTGGTTGGTCGGTCAACGCCGCCGATAAGATGCAGCAGCGTTGACTTTCCGCTTCCGCTGGCTCCGATTATTGCCAGGTATTCCCCCTTCTCTACGGAAAATGATATGTTATCAACTGCCTTCACCATGTTCTCTCCGGAACCGTAGGTCTTAGTTAAATTCTCAACTCTTAAAATCTCCATAATGCCATCCTTTCAAAATGTCGTAGTAAGTCATGATTTATCTTTTGTGCGTAGTATATTATCTTAAAGTGACTCAAAAGTGACTCAAAGTGACTTTTACGCAAAAAAAGAGCAGCTGTCTTCAGCTGCTCCTTAAAATCCCGTATTTATCCGACTTCAGTGATTATTTTATCCGGCCTCATATCCGTGGCTTCCGTGGGAATGTGACTCACCTTCTGCATGTTGTAGGCGGCCATCACGGTTTTGACTTCGGCAGTCACCTTCGGACTTCCCAGTCTTTCCAGATATCTGTCGTAATATCCGCCGCCGTATCCTATGCGGTTACCTTTCTCATCAAATGCAACTCCCGGCATGATCATAAGTATGTTCTCCCCGTCGGATTCTGCCGGGTCATACATTTCTTCCGTTACGGGCTCCATGATGCCGTAACTTCCCGGAGCCACATCCGCTTCCGATTCGTATCTGAAGAATTCCATGGTCTCCTTCGTCATGACCTTCGGGAGATATACTTTCTTGCCTGCACCGATGGCGGCTTCGAAAAGCATATCCAGTACGGGTTCCTTCCTGGTGCTGTAATATCCCAGGATCACCTCTGCCCGGTCATATTCCGGAAGTGCTGTCATATTGCGGCATATCGCTTCCGACATCTCTCTTACCGATTCCTCGGTAAGGCTGCTCCGCTCCCCGATTATTCTCTTTCTTAATTCCGACTTGGCGGCTTTTATCTCGGTTTTATCCATATATCCTAACGCTCGAAAAGCTCTGTGCTGAAGTAACGCTCTCCTGTATCCGGAAGAACCGTTACGACTGTATGTCCCTTACCTAAGAGGCGTGCCATACGAAGAGCAACGCATACGTTGGTTCCGCTGGAGATTCCGCAAAGGATTCCTTCCTTCTTCGCCAGCTGCTTCGTAGTCTGGATAGCCTCATCATCGGTTACTATCTCTATCTGCTTTATAATGCTCTGATCCAGGATCGGAGGGATGACTCCGTCTCCTATTCCCATCTGAAGATGTGAACCTATGGATCCACCCGACAGGATAGCCGCATGCTCAGGCTCCGCAGCCCATACCAGCATATCCGGATTCTTCTCCATAAGAACCTTGCCGATTCCCGTTATGGTTCCGCCTGTTCCGATTCCGGAGCAGAAGCCGTGGATCGGTCCGTCCACCTGGCTCAGGATCTCGCGGCCCGTGTTCAGAAGATGGGCATTTACATTTTCTCCGTTAGAGAACTGATCAGGCATAAAATAATTATCGTTTTCAGCCACCAGTTTCTTGGCAGTCTCGATACATCTCTCTATACATTCGCCGATGTTGTCATCATCATGGATCAGCATGAGTTCCGCACCGTACTGTTTAATAAGAAGTCTTCTTTCCTCGCTTACCGAATCAGGCATGATAATGATAACTCTGTATCCCTTTACCGCACCTACAAGTGACAATCCGATACCCTGATTTCCGCTGGTAGGCTCTACTATTACGGAATCCGGCTTAAGACTTCCGTCACGCTCTGCGGCTTCGATCATCTGCAGCGCGGTCCTTGTCTTTATGGAACCGCCGATATTCATTCCTTCATATTTAACCAGTACTTCGGCATCATCCGGTCCTGTCATATGTCTTAATCTTATAATAGGTGTATTGCCTACTGCGGCAAGTATGTTATCGTAAATCATTTCAATCTCCCATTCTGTTTCTCTGTTGCACTTATGACATTATAAGTGTTATATCGCAAATAGTAAACTATAAGTATGTTAATACACGTTAAAAAACCTTTGATAAAGGGCTTTAGATAGTATATACTGACTCTGTATGACTATTTTTAGATAGCAGCGGGGACTGAAATGAGCAGACGGAATACTGAAAGAAGAATACTCTCCATGAGCAGACTTATGTACTGCGTTATTGTCATGCTTATAATCATGACACTCCTCGGACTCGTTCTTGCCCATCTCAACAGGGTCTACACCATGTCGACAGGTACATCCTCGGATTATTCCGACATGTGGACCTATGCCGATACCGGTTCCATTGTGGATTTCGATCAGCTCAGGAAGGAACCTCATTTATCCATTCACAGAAGGACCAACGGTGCCGTGATCAACAACATGGACCTTTGTTTCTATTCAAAGAACATCTACTTCAGCATGTATCTGGATGACACGTTGATCTACGACTTCCATCCCGACGCACCGGATCTTTTCGGTAAAGCCTACGGTTTATTCCCGCACGCTGTGGCAATCCCCGTTCTTTTCCGTGACGGAGATCTTTATATAGAGATTGATAACATATACCCGGACAATACGGGCATCATAACCGGTATGCGCCTGGACAGCAGCAACCACTTTATCATATCCGAGATCCAGTCATCGGCCATCGCATTCATCATGTGCCTTATGTCCTTTGCCATGGGTGCCACTCTGATGATAATAGGCGTCATCGGAAAGCATTTCGGAACAAAACGATTCGAGATCGTAAGCATGGGTACCTTTGCCATGATCTCCTCACTCTGGATACTGTCCGAGACATCCATGTTCTCCATACTGACGGGTGCTCCGATAGCTGCGCACTTTATGGATTATATGACTCTTATACTTCTGGGACTTCCGGCCCTCCTGTTTGCGGCATATGCCACAGACTACAGGAGCAAGCCTGTCATAGTTCTCGGATCGCTGTCGACCATAACGGTTCTGGCCAATTCCCTTGTATCAACTCTAAGCGGAAGAAAAGACCACCATCAGTTACTGTGGGTAAGTCATATACATCTGTCATTGATCGGTTCCCTTGTACTTTTTCTGATCATCAGAAGCATTTTCAGAAAAACTCTTTCGAAGCAGCTGGGACTTGTGCTTGTTACATCCCTCACCGTTATGGTAGCTACGGGAGTTGCGGATATAATTAATTATCTTACCGCTCCGCCTATATATGCCAAGACTTCGTTTTTTAAATACTCCATATTTGCGGTCATATTGCTGGCCGGAATATACGAGTTCTTCAATATCTCGGAAATGTCACGGCGCGGACGTTATGCTGAGATCATGGAGGAGCTGGCATATAAGGACGGCCTCACCGGACTCACCAACCGTACAGGCTTCAACAAAGCCCTTAAAGAGGCTTCCAAGGGTACATCGGAATATACTCTTATCATGATAGACCTTAACTATCTGAAGAAGGTAAATGATGACTTCGGTCACAATCTGGGTGACCTGTATATAAAGACTACTGCGGAATACATTTCCAAGGCCTTCTCAAAAGGCGAGAGATGCTTCCGTATCGGTGGTGATGAGTTCTTCGTCATGGCCGAATATCCTATCAATGACCCGAGATATCAGGAAGGAATAAAGAATCTCGAAGAACTTATGGATGGATTCAATGAAAATCCGCCGTGTGCCATTCCTCTTAAGGTAGCCTACGGTGCCGCCGAATTCGATCCGTCCGTGGATAAGATCGAAGAGCAGGTTAGGATCTCCGATGAGAGAATGTATGAAATGAAAGTCGAAATGAAGGCATTAAGAAAGGACGATTAGCGAAGATACGCCGATCGTCCTTTTTTATTTCTATTGATTTACCGATTCGTCCTGACCGCTCTGATCATCCAGTATAGTCATGGTTGCATTTGAAAGCTGGCAGTACGAAAGCTCGTCTTCTTCGAAGTCCTTGTATGTTATGAATGTTCCGACCACTTCTACTTCCACGCCGTCATCCGGGAACTCGCTTATATCGTGATTTCCGTCATCCCAGGAAAACTCCAGTCCCTGCTGACAGCAGGCCAGTGCATCCTGAATGATGCAGTAGGAATACCATTTCGATGTATTCTCAAACCAGTAGGCCGCAAACTGACCTCTGCACTTAACCTTCTTTCCTATGAAATCCTCGGGACTTAACATCATCTGATAGACCGTGGCATAGACCATATCTCTGCCCATGACCGTAAGATCCACATCCACGTTCGGATCCGGTTCTCCCAGATATTCCTGAGTTGTCGCCTCTGCCGTGCTGTCATCTATTACAATCCTTTCGGCGGTGGTCGGCTCCATGAAGCCCTGATATTCCGTCGCGGCTTCCGTAGTCACTTCCTCAGTGGTATCGGCAGTAGCCGCTTTCTTCTCGTCTTCCGCTTTCATCTGCTGCTCTATAGCATTTTCCACGTTATTGCTTCCGCTTCTTCTTTCGGCGGTTCCGCTTCCTCCGCAGCCCGAAAGCACCAGCGAAGCGGCAAGCATAGTAATTACAATTCCCCTGTTTCTAAACTCCTTTTTCATAGACACCTTCCTTACTTATTGAAAAGACGTCCTATTATCGAACATACGATAAAGACCGCCATATCTACAACAACTATGGTCGAGCCCACCGGCGTATTTGTAAAGATCGAAATAAGCATTCCCACCAACGCCGCGATCACCGAAGATATAGCCGAGAAAAGTACCACGCTCTTGAAATTGCTCATCACTCTCATAGCCGAAAGGGTAGGCAGGATGACCAGTGCCGATATCAGCAGGGATCCTACGAGATTCATTCCGAGAACTATGATAAATGCAATGACCACGGCAATGATCGTGTTGTATCTGTCGGCTTCCATTCCCGATGCTCTTACGAAGTTTTCGTCAAATGTAACGGCAAAAAGCCTGTTGTACATCAGGATAAATATCGTGACCACCACAATAGATAAGATAAGACTTATCCAGACCTGTTCCACCGAAAGGGTCAGGATGGACATCGCACCGAACAGGGTGCTGCACACGTCTCCCGATACATTTGCGGAGCTGGTAAAGATATTCATGAGCATATATCCGATGGCAAGGGAGCTGACCGAAAGCATGGCTATCGCAGCATCGCCCTTAAGGGTTGCCTTCTGTCCCGCACGGAGCAGGATTATCGCTGTGATCACCGTAACCGGAAGTACCAGAATGGTATTGCTGGAAAGCTTCATGACCGTTGCCACCGACATGGCACCGAAGGCCACATGAGACAGTCCGTCTCCGATAAAGGAATATCTCTTCAGCACCAGTGTTACTCCCAGAAGGGATGAACACAGTGCTATGAGCACTCCTACGATAAGCGCATATCTTACAAAGGAGTAACTGAGATAAAGCATTAACTTATCTATCATTGTCGTTCCCCCTTTCAAAACTCTTCTTGGCCTCGCTGTCCAGATAATCCTCCTTGGTTCCGAAGAAACCTACGTTCTTGCCGATATGAAGGATATGACTGGCATAACGGATTGCGCTTCCGATATCATGAGATATCATGATGATCGTGATGCCTTCTTTATTCAGCTTTTCTATAAGCTCATACATTTCACCTGTAACTACAGGATCCAAGCCGCTTACCGGCTCATCCAGAAGAAGTACCTTTTCCGTAGCGCAGAGTGCTCTTGCCAGCATGACTCTCTGCTGCTGTCCGCCGGACAGTTCGCGGTAGCATCTGTTCCTGAAATCCCAGATGCCCATTTTCTCCATATTACTGCGGGCTCTTTCTTTGTCGGCTTTGCTGTAGAAGAATCTTTTTCCCAGATGCGACAGATTACCGGACATTACAACTTCGTGTACCGATGCCGGAAAATCCTTCTGTACCGGGGTCTGCTGAGGGAGAAATCCTATATCTCCTATACCCAAAGAATCACTGTAGCGTATTTCACCGCCCAGTGGCTTATTCAACTTCAGAATGGTCTTCATAAGGGTACTCTTACCCGCACCGTTTTCACCTACTATGCACAGGTAGTCCCCTTTATCCACGCGAAAACTGATATTCTCAGCCACGACATTTGTACCGTAGCCGAGAGTTACGTTCTTACACTCTATGTACATTTCTTTCTCGGACATAGACGCACTATTAACTTTTTTATCCATCAAAATAAATCCTCCTAAGCTCTGCCGTTCATTATCCTTTAATAGAGGAGATTGACCGGTTAAGCCAGAAGTTCCACTTTAAGTGATATAAGGGATCTGTTTATAAGCATCGTCTGCTTTTGAACAGGCTTATAAACCAAGATAAACAGGATTGATATAACAGCCGCCAGTGCTGTCAGTAAAAGTCCTGTGTTTGAGATAAGTGCTTCGGCCTGCTTGATCTCCATACAGATACTGCAGTTCCCGCCGGAGCAGCTGTGATGCAGATTGTTACCGATGAATAAACATGACACGAAAATAGAGCCGGCTATAATAAGAGCCATTAAAAGAGCAAATATTTTCTTCATACGGTATCACCTGCCTTTCAAAAAAATAGCGGAGCATAATGTCTCCTAAAAAACATTATACTCCACATGTCAACTGTTTCAATTATTCTTCTGCGCCGTTATCAGGTGCCATATCCGCCGTAAGCTGTTCCGTAGGTGTTTCGTCCACTGCCGGAGCTGCTTCCTCAGCCGGTGCCTCTGCTTCTGCCGGAGCTTCCTCTGCTGCAGGTGCTTCTGCTCCTACTACGATATCGGCTTCGTCTTCAGCTTCTTCTTCCTGAGCCGCTCCCGACTGCATGATCTCTTCCGACGGAAGCTTATCCTCACGAACATCATCGATGGTGAATGTTCTTACGGCTTTATCGTCAGGCTTATCCATATTTACGATTCTGGTTGCCTGTCTTGAGATACATCTCTCGATGTAATTTCTTACTTCTCTTGCATTTGCGAAGTTCTCTTCGTGCGCCTGTGCACGTCTTACCAGATACTCCTGGATATACTCGGCCGCTTCTTCATCCGGCTCGTACTCCTGCTTTGAGCACATGGACTGGAAGATCTTATAGAGTTCCTTGCCTGTGTAATCCTTAAAGAATATGTACTTATTAAATCTGGACTTAAGTCCCGGATTGGAATTAACGAACTTCTCCATCTTCTCTGTGTAACCTGCAACGATTACGATGAAGCTGTCTCTGTCATCTTCCATTCTCTTAAGAAGGGTATCTACCGCTTCCTGTCCGAAATCCTTCTCGTCACCTTCCTTGATGAGAGTGTATGCCTCATCGATGAAGAGGATTCCGCCCATGGCACTGTCGATTACTTCCATGGTCTTTGTAGCTGTCTGACCTACATATCCCGCAACGAGATTTGAACGGTCAACTTCTATCAGCTGTCCTTCCGTAACAACACCCAGTGCCTTATATATCTTTGCAAGAAGTCTTGCAACCGTTGTCTTACCTGTACCCGGATTACCGGAGAATACCAGATGAAGGTTGATGTCAGGCTGCTTCATGCCTCTCTCTTCACGGATCTTCTTAACCTTTATAAGGTTGATGAGATTTGTAAGATCCTGCTTAACGGACTTAAGACCTACGAGAGAGTTCAGCTCTTCGTAAAGCTCCTCCAGTGTCTTATCCTTATCTTCCTTCTTGGCATCAGTATCTGCTTTCTTCTTTGCGGTTGATGTGCCCTGTCCCGCATTTGCACGGGCAACGCTTCCCGCACCGCCGGTTTCTTTCTTGTTCTTGTTCTTATACATACCGCTGTTGACGTTAGGAACATTTCCGTCCTTATAGTACAGACCGTACTCCTTAAGGAAGTCGTTCAGCATGATAGTATAGTTTGAAAGATTTGCCAGCTCTGTGGTTGTGGAACCGTTGATGGATATAAACTCGGCACCCAGGTTGTTGAAGGTCTCAACAACGAACTTGGCAACCGGACGTCCGTCCATAGTCTTGATGGTTCCGTCGGACAGATCGTTCTTTGCTATATACATAAGAGACTTCGGCGGTGTATTGATGAAGTCCTTATCTCTGCATCTGTCATATACAAATCCGATGAACTTTACCACATCCATGTTAAAGCCCAGATAATCGTTTATAAATCTAACCTCTTCGAGTGCGGTGGTTCCGTCTGACTCAAAGAGAAATCCGAGAAACATAAGATAGTCGTATCTCAGCATGTCTCTGAGATTCATTCTGTTTCTTGAAAGCTTTTCGTCCGCTTCTCCTATTCTCTCAGCCAGTCTGAGCGATGCATCTACCTGACTTCTAATTTCGTAATTAACCATTTACAGATTTCCTTCCTGTTCGTAAGTCGGATTTACTCTTAAATCCACAACTTAAAGTGT
>CACZHN010000009.1 GCA_902780985.1 uncultured Lachnospiraceae bacterium
TAATCCATACCGGCTCTCTTTATCATCTTATCGTTCAGGATAAATCCGAAGGGTCTGATGAGATGAAGCCTTGCTCCGGTAAGTTCGCAGGTTCTTCCTATATTTCCGGTATTATAGGGTATCTCAGGTTCATGTAAAACTATATTGATCATTTGTCGCATTCCTTAATATTCGCTATATTCTTCTCCGCCATCATGGAGTAATTCGTGTGATATATAACATATCCGGGATTAGCTGCCGGCGGCTTCTTGAGATTCTTCCTTTCGGTATAATCTATCTCCACCTTATCACTCTCAACCGATGAGTAATATGCGGCAAGGCGCGCAGCCTCAAGATAGGTTGCATCGGGAAGTTCCTCATCTCTGTTTCTTCTTACGATAACATGGGATCCCGGCGCCTTCTTTGCATGGAACCACATATCGTTCGATGAAGCGATATGAAATGTAAGCTCATCATTCTGGGTATTGTTCTTTCCCACAAAGATATCATATCCGTCGGAGGAAATGTAATGAAGCGGTTTACCCTTCTCGGTATTCCTCACACCCTTCGAACTGTTCTTGCCGTTATTTCCGTTCTTACCGCCGTTCTTCACTCTCTCTGCGGCGCTTCCTCTCAGGAATCCGGAATCAATCAGTTCTCTTCTTATCTCTCTGATATCATTCTCATCAGCTGCTATCTCCAGCGACAGCTGTACACTCTTCAGGTATTCCAGCTCTGTCTCCGATTCAACCAGCTGGCTTTCAAGAGCCACTGCGGTTCTCTTCTTCTTGTTGTATTTATCGAAATACTTCCGGCTTGCCTCTCTGGCATCGCATCCCTCGGGAATCGGTATTGTCACCTCCGTATTATCGTAATAATTCGTGCAAGTCAGTTCTCTCGCTCCCGGCTCCAGTGAATAGCCGTATGTGTTGAGCAGTTCTCCGTAAACCTTGAACTTGTCCCTGTCTTCCGTATCCTTCATCTGATTTCTCTGAAGGTCAAGTTTCTTTGCGGTACGTTCGATGGCCGTACCCAAAATATGCCTCAGTTCGGAAGTCTTCTGGTTTACACGCACACGGTCATTCTTCATCTGGTAGAATCTGCGGAGCATTTCCGATACGGATTCACACTCAACCGTCTCAAGATTTGTATACACCTTAAAAGGCACTATGCTGAAGTCCTTCGGTGCATCGCCGTCCATATAAATGCATGGCTTGATATCTTCCGTACCGATCATGGCAGTCATGACATCCCACAATCTGTTTCTATCCGCATCGTCCAGTTCCGCAGTACTTGCGCCGCCGTCGATCCCCGCTCTTTCGCAGATCTCATTTGCGGTAACATAAGCGATACCGTTAAGTCCTCCGCTTATAACCTTGGCCACTGTACCCGAAGTTGTAAGAAGTTCTCCGATAAAGCTTTCCTTAAAGATCACTCGCGGATCCGATTTGCCTTCGGTACGCGGAGTCTCATACTGCATTCCCGGAAGCACCTGACGCACGCTGCTGACATCAAGAGGAACTCTCTTTACGGAATCCAGTATCTTTCCGTTCTCATCGGTGAATATAATGTTGCTGTGCCTTCCCATAAGCTCCACTATAAGATGCTTATGTCTCACATCACCCATTTCGTCCAGATGTTCGAATTCAAAATCTATTATTCTGTCAAAACCCGGCTGAACTATATCCGTAACTCTTCCGCTTCCGATATGCTTTCTGAGAAGCATGCAGAAGTTTGGTGCCGTCAAAGGTGCCGGCTTGAAAGAATCAGTAAGATACACCAGAGGCAGACTCGGATTTACCGATATCATAAGCTTCAGGTTGTTCTCTTTACCGTTCTTTATTACCAGATCTATTTCATCCGATTCGGTCTGCTGGATCTTGTTGATCCTGCCGCCGATAGCTCTTCGCCTCAGTTCATTTACTATTCCGTTTATTGTAAAACCATCAAATGCCATTTCTGTTCTCTTTCTTATTAAAGAAAAGACCAGTAGCAGAACCTACTGGTCTTTAGGTTTTTTATTAATTACAGTTCTTCATACAGCTGCTCATAGATCTTAGCCGATGTATCCCAGCTGTAATCCTGCTGCATAGCTCTCTTCTGCATAGCAGCCCATGCTTCCTTATCATCAAAGAATACTCTCTTTGAATAATTGATGGTGTTGAGGAGATCTCTCGAATCGTAATTTGCGAAGGAGAAACCTGTTCCCGTTCCCTCAAACTCGTTATAAGGAATTACTGTATCCTTCAGTCCGCCTGTTTCACGAACTATAGGAAGTGCACCGTATCTCAGTGCCATAAGCTGTGTAAGACCGCACGGCTCGAAACGTGACGGAACAAGTATGCTGTCACATCCGCCGTAGATCTGATGAGATAACTCATCACTGAAGTAAATGTTTGCCGACAGCTTTGCAGGATGTATGCCCTGATAATATCTGAACATATCCTCATAGCGTCTGTCGCCTGTACCGAGAACCACAAGCTGTGTTCCGTCGGTCATTATATCGTTCATGGCCCTGTCGATTATATCAAGACCCTTCTGATCTGTAAGTCTGGATACGATACCTATAAGATAAGCATTCGGATCTTCCGGAAGTCCCAGTTTTTTCTGGAGAGCCAGCTTATTCTTAAGTCTGTTCTTCTTAAATGTCCTCAGATCATACTTAGCCTCAAGAGCCTGATCCGTCTTCGGATTATATGTATCGTAATCGATTCCGTTAACAATTCCCCAGAGTGACTGCCAGCGTGCCTGAAGCAGGCCGTCCAGTCCTTCACCGTAATACGGTGTCTGGATCTCATGAGCATAGGTATTTGATACGGTTGTGATCTTATCCGCATATACAAGTCCGCCCTTAAGCATACTTGCGTCTTTATGCATTTCCAGCTTATCAGGTGTGAAAAGATCACTCGGAAGTCCTGAGTACTCCTGAACTGTCTTAATATCCCAGCGTCCCTGGAACTGAAGATTATGAATGGTCATAACCGACTTGATTCCCTGATAGAAAGGATTGCTTGCAAAGAGGGTCTTAAGATAAACCGGTACCAGTCCCGACTGCCAGTCATGGCAATGTACGATATCAGGCTTGAAGCCGATACCCGGAAGGATGGAAAGTGCCGCCTTACAGAAATAGCAGAACTTCTCTATATCCCACTTAACATCACCGTAGATATTGAAGCCGTTAAAATAATACTCATTATCTATAAAATATACAGGAACACCTTCGTATTCCATATACATAACACCTACATACTGCTGCTTCCAGCCGATGTCCATATGGAAATGGGTTATGTACTTCATGTTATTCTTAAATTTCGCCGGAAGGCACATATAGTTCGGCATGATGATTCTTACATCATACTTCGATCTGTCGAACTTTTTAGGCAGCGTTCCGACAACATCCGCAAGACCGCCCGTCTTTATAAACGGAACGCACTCAGAAGCGATATAAGCAACCTTTTTCATAGGCAAAAACCTCCTGTCTGACCCTAACGAATACCTGCCCTTATTTTATCATAAACGACAGCCTATGAAAATCTCATTTCAGTATATTTCTTGATGTAATCCACACATCCTCTGATACCGAATTTCTCACAGTCTACCGACAGGTCATACTGGGTAACGTCGTACCACTGGTGGCCTGTATGATACTCATAATACTCAGCCTTCTTATCATCGGCTTTCTTCAGATAAGCCGCAAGCTCTTCATCCGTCATATAGTGAACCGATGATGCTCTCTTTATACGGAATTTCTCCGGTGCATGAATAAATACACTGATGGTATCTTTTCTGTCCCTCAGGATATAGTTGGAGCATCTTCCTACGATTATGCAGGACTCTCTCTCCGCAATCTCTCTGATTATCTGAGACTGATACTCAAATATATTCGATTCGGCAGAAACATCATAGAGCCCCGTTCCCTTTAGGCGCTGATCGTGGGCTGCTCTGGTTTCCTTATCTTCCTCTGCGGAAACAAGGGTAAACAGCTCACTGTCATAGCAGTGAATCCCAAGTTCTTCGGCAAGAAGTTTGCCGATCTTAAGTCCACCGGTGTAATGTTGTCTTGCTATCGTAATTACATACTTACCATCCATAAGCCGTCCCCCCTTTTCCGTTACATAGTCATTTGCTACAGTTAACTATTAGTCAATAGTATCACAGTTTGTATAAACATCCTGTACATCATCGTCTTCATCAAGAAGATCAAGGATTCTCTGAAGCTTCTTAAGATCCTCTTCATCCGTTACGGATACATAGTTCTGTGGGATCATTGTAACTTCGGCTGAAACCATCTTGATGCCCTGCTTCTCAAGCTCTTCACGAACTGCTGAGCATACATCCGGTGCTGTGATGATTTCAAATGAATCCTCTTCCTCTGAGAAATCCTCTGCACCTGCATCAAGTGCGATCATCATAAGGTCGTCTGCTTCCATTTCGCACTCTTCCTTATCGATGATGATCTGTCCCTTTTCATCAAACATATATGATACGCAGCCTGTTGTTCCTACATTTCCGCCGCCCTTTGTGAAAGCGCTTCTTACGTTAGCTGCTGTTCTGTTCTTATTATCTGTAAGTGTCTTTACGATTATAGCTGTACCTGCAGGTCCGTATCCCTCGTATGTGTTGAATACGTAGTTTACGCTTTCAAGGTTACCCGCTGCCTTCTTGATACCTCTTTCGATTGTATCGTTAGGCATGTTGTTAGCCTTTGCCTTAGCAATAACATCACGAAGCTTAGCGTTGCTGTCCGGATTAGGACCGCCTTCCTTAACAGCTACTGCGATCTCACGACCGATGACTGTAAATGCCTTACCCTTAGCGGCATCGTTCTTCTCCTTCTTCGCTCTGATGTTTGCAAATTTTGAATGTCCTGACATTGATTTATTCCTCCGTTTTCTTTATCTTGACTGACTGGATAATTCTATCTTTGATTTCTAAGGTTTCAAAAGTATAGCCTCCGTAATCAATCTTGATATTCTGCTGATCATCCTCAGGCAGATGACCATATTTATATAACATAAATCCGTTTAATGTTTCAATATCGCTTTCCGGAAATTCCAGATCATCGTAAAGATCTTCCAGGTCGTTAAGGGAGATAAGTCCGTCCACTATATATCCGTCGTCCAGCGTACGTCTCGCTTCCTTCTCTTCATTGTCATGTTCATCCTGGATATTTCCGACAATTTCTTCGATTATATCTTCGAGAGTAACCAGTCCGTCGGTCTGGCCGTACTCATCCACCACTATGGCCATATGAGTCTTCTCAGTCTGCATCTTCTTGAGCAGCTTTGATATATCATAGGTTGGGTGTACAAACATAGGTTTATCTATTACGGAAGATACCGCAATAACATTGCTTTTCAGATAAGCCTCAACCATATCCTTCAGGTGAAGCACTCCGATGATGTTATCCACATCTCCCTCATATACCGGATATCTGGAATAGCCGCTCTGCAGGCATTCCTCCAGACATTCTCCGACTCTCTTAGACTTCTCAACCGCAAATATTCTGTTTCTGCTGGTCATGATATCCCTTACCTTCTTATCGTTGAAGTCCAGGATATTGGAGATCATCTCGGCCTCATCCTCGTGAATGATGCCCTGTTCGTGACCTTCCTCGACCATGGAGAGGATCTCCTCCTCTACCGTGTCTTCTTTCCTCTTAAACATTTTGCTCCTACAATCTAAGGTAGTTCACTACCTTCACTTCTTTCCCGTCTCTCAGATATACTCTCGGAACCCTTCGGGAAATGTTACAAACAAGTTCGTAATTAAAACTGTTAGCCGGTTCCGCTACCTCTTCAACGGTTATCTCTTCATCGCCCTGACGGCCGAAAAGCACAACCTCGTCTCCGACAGCAACATCGTCAATGTCGGTTACATCTATCATAAACTGGTCCATGCAGACTCTTCCCAGAATACGTGCACGCTTTCCGTGAATGAGCACCTCACCTGTTCCCGACTGAGATCTCGGATAACCGTCGGCATATCCCGCAGATACGGTTGCAATCCTGGTCTCCTTCTCTGTCTCAAATGTCCAGCCGTAGCTGACTCCTCTTCCGGCAGGAACAGTCTTTACATGAACGACTTTCGACTTAAATGTCATAGCCGGTTTTATCACCACACTCCTGTCGATTTCAGGAGATGGATATAATCCATATATTACAATGCCGAGCCTCATCATGTCAAACCCTTCACTGTGAAGCTCCATGGCTCCGGCGCTGTTATCTATGTGCTTTACGGCAATCTTTGCACCGGCTTTTTCCATACCCGCTATGAAGTTTTTCATTCTCTCACGCTGCATGAGAGCCGGTGTCTTATCCACCTCATCCGCTTTCGCGAAATGCGTGAATATACCTTCTATCTCAATTCCCGGAAGTCCGATTATCTTTGCCGCCTCGGCTATTCCTGCTTCGTCCGGGCTGAATCCGATCCTGGACATTCCCGAATCGACTTTTATATGAATCTTTGCTCTCTTACCCAGGCTCTCCGCAACCTCGGAAAGTGCCTCGGCATCTTCGTAACTGTATATCGCCGGTCTGATATCCAGCTTTACCAGTTCCTCGTAATGGGTTCTGTCCGTGTAACCCAGGATAAGTATCGGCTTTTCGATACCCGCATTTCTGAGTTCCACCGCCTCATCTATTCCGGCAACTCCGAAAAAGGCTGCCAGCTCATCAAATTCCTCCGCAAATGTAACGGCTCCGTGTCCGTAAGCATCCGCCTTTATAACAAGAAGTGTTTTTCTTTCCGGGGGATTCATCCCCTGAACAAGTCTTATATTATACTCTACAGCATCAAGATCTATATCCGCTTCAACTCTTCTTCCGGATTCCATCTTATATTACCTCTTTTATCGCATCTATTATGTCGCCTGCCAGCATGCCGTACTGCCCTTTCTTTTCGGCAGCCTTGTCACCTGCAAGCCCATGCAGCATTACTGCTGCGGCCGCAACCTTTAGGAAATGCGCTCTCGCCACATCGTCATACTCTGTTATATCATGTTGATCGAACACATTTCTCCATCCGGCATAAAACGCAGCCATGATTCCCGTCAGGACATCTCCGGATCCGCCCTTTGACATTCCCGAATTTCCCGTAAGATTCACAAACAGATTTTCCAAGTCACAGTCCCATATAGCAGAATGGGTTCTTGCATCTTTAAGCACCACTGCGATCTTGTATTTCTCGGCAAGGTTAAGCGCCGCCCTGCCTCTGTCCTCACGGATCTTCTCTATACTCTCACCCGATATCCTGGACATTTCCAGCATATGAGGTGTTATGACCACTCTTCCTTTGTAACTCTCACTTGCCTTTTCCAACAGCTTTGTATCCGAAGCCGCTATATTTATGGCATCCGCATCAAGTATGAGAGTCTTTCCTTTTCCGGCTTTTTGTGTCTCTGCCGAAACCACCGTTTCAAGTATCTTCCTTGAGGTTTCATCACACCCGAGCCCCGGGCCGCAGACTATCACATCCGCCCATTTTATATCATTTCCCAGCTGTGTCAAGCCCGAATCTTCAAGACTGTCCTTTGTATAACAGCTAACCATGGCCTCGGGCAGCATCTTCATCAGGTTATCTCTGTTCTTTTCGGAAGTGAAGACCTTGACCAGTCCCGCTCCCATTCCGTAAGCCGCAGCCGCCGAAAGATAGGCTGCTCCGTATATATCGTCATTTCCCGCAACTATAAGGATCTTTCCGTAAGTTCCCTTATTGGAATTCCGATCTCTGTATGGCAGGTATCCCTTAAGACACTTTCTGCTCATGCTGCAATGAACCGGTTCATCGTCAGGAAATTTATCCGGTTTCTCAATTCCTATATCTTCCGCATATACCTCTCCCGCATACTCTCGGCCTTCGTCTATCACAAGTCCGTACTTAAGTTCACCGAAGGTTACCGTCTCATCACACTTTACGGCACATCCCAGAACTCTTCCCGTTCCGCAGTCTATGCCCGACGGAACATCAACACCTATCTTGTATACATTCCGTGTTTCGTTGACGGCTTTGATCAGTTCCTTATATCCGCCGGTAATCTCTCTGGTAAGTCCGACTCCGAAAAGTCCGTCCAGAACGATTCCGACTCCGTCTCTTATATACTCTCCGTAATAGTGCAGCGCTTCTTCAGGTGATACGATCTCAAAGTGAACTCCAAGCCCCTCCGCAATGTCCATCTGAATACCCATGGAAGAAGTTCTCTTTTCAAAATCACCTGCGATGATCGTCTTGGTTTTAATTCCTCTTCTGCTCAGAATTCTTGTCGCAGCCAGTGCATCGGCACCGTTATTGCCCATACCCGCAACTGCAAGAACAGCACCCGACCCGGACGGGCACTTGCCCGTCCGAATCAGATGCTCTACATGTTCTGCGACTTTAAGCGCCGCCCGCTCCATAAGAACCAAACCGGGTATACCGATCTCGTCCTGTGTATATTCATCTGCAAATTTTGATTGTTTTCCTGTTAAGAGCAGCATTCTACTCTCCCGATGCATCTGTCGGCGAACTGAAGTCCGGATCACGGCTCATACAGAATACCGCCATCATGTTGCCTTCCAGCTTCTCAAAGCTCCACTTAAGAGCACTGTGATTCTCGCTGATAGGATCATTGATGAAGAATCCCTCGTTATCGTATCCGTATACTACAGCATACTGATCTGTAGGATTATCGCCGAATGCATTTTCCTTTACACTTATTATGAGTATGCATCCCTGATCAAGAGACGCCTTAAGTCTCTCTTCGTTGTCTGTTGCCAGCCACTCGCAGTTAAGTCCGTAATGCTCGCATCCGTCTGTCATAAGGAAGTAGGATGTTCCCGCACCGTCCATGTAGTAACCTGCATCGGCACTGTACTTCGCAACCCTCGGAGGAGTTGCTGTATAGTCCTGTCTCAGATATATGACTGCCATGGAAAGACTGGTAGGTCCGCTTCCGTATTTTCCTACAGTACCGGATCCGTAAGGTGCGTCGTTCCATCTCGGATCTGTCTGAAGAAGTAAAATGTTCGGAGTGTTGATCTCATCCGATGAAAGATCGTATCCTTCCTTCGGACGGTAGATTCCGTCATTCTCTTCAGTAGTCGGCTCTTCGGTCATGGCATCCAACGGTGTCGCAACCACCTCTTCCTCTTTCTTCGGCTGTCCAACCTTTCCGTCAAAGATTCCGATTATTATAGCCGCTATGACAAGATATCCCGCAAGCACCGCAAAGACTAATCTGTAATTCAGATTGTCCAGTATTGTAAGTAATTCTTTTCTCTTGATCATATGCAATCTTTTAACCCCTGCTTAATTGTTCCAGATTCTATACCCCAAAGAATAATTTTAGTCGTGAAGCTTTCTCTTATCGATAACTCTTACAGCCTTACCCTCACTTCTCGTGATTGACTTAGGTGCGAGAAGATGGATCTTAGGTCTGATGCCGAGCATCTTGACCATAGCACCTGTAAGTTCCTTTCTGGCTGCTTCGTCGTTATCCTTGATCTGTCTGAACTGTTCCTCAGAAAGCTCGACATTTATATCAAATGTATCCTCATTTGCGATTCTGTCTACGTGGATCTCATAATTAGGTGTATAACCTTCCTTGAGAAGAACTGTCTCGATCTGTGATGGGAATACATTTACACCTCTGATGATAAGCATATCATCCGAACGTCCCTTCGGCTTCATCATTTTTACATGAGTACGTCCGCAGGAGCACTTCTCTCTTGTAAGAACCGTAAGGTCTCTTGTTCTGTATCTGAGAAGCGGGAATGCTTCCTTATCAAGGCTTGTAAATACAAGCTCACCTTCCTCACCTTCAGGAAGAACTTCTCCTGTGTCAGGATCGATGATCTCGGCAAGGAAATGATCCTCGTTGATGTGCATGCCTCTCTGCTCCTCGCATTCGAAGGATACACCAGGTCCCGAAATCTCTGTAAGTCCGTAGATATCGTAAGCCTTGATTCCCAGCTTAGCTTCGATATCACGACGCATTTCCTCTGTCCAAGGCTCAGCTCCGAAGATACCTGCCTTAAGTCTTATATCATCATGTGTACAGCCCATCTCATGAAGTCTCTCTCCGATGTAAGCCGCATATGACGGTGTACAGCAGAGGATTGTTGAACCGAGATCTCTCATGAACTGAATCTGTCTGTCTGTATTTCCCGAAGACATAGGGATCGTAAGACTTCCTACCTTATGTGATCCGCCGTGAAGTCCCGGACCACCTGTGAAAAGTCCGTATCCGTAGCAAACCTGAACAACATCTTCATCTGTTCCGCCTGCAGCTACGATTGCTCTTGCGCAGCACTCTTCCCAAAGGTCAAGATCATGCTGAGTATAAAATGCAACTACTCTTCTTCCTGTTGTTCCGCTTGTAGACTGGATACGCACACAATCCTTAAGAGGAGCTGAGAGAAGTCCGTATGGATATGCTTCTCTGAGATCGTTCTTTGTAAGGAACGGAAGCTTTGAAATGTCGCTGAGTTCCTTGATGTCGTCAGGTGTTACACCCTTTTCATCCATAAGTCTGTGATAATACTTGTTATTATCATAGACATACTTTACCTGCTTAATAAGCTTTTCTTTCTGCAGCGACTTGATCCAATCAACCGGAGCAGTTTCAATATCCTTCTGGAAATACCTTTTCATTTGTTTCACCTCAAAAAAATAACTATAACCCCGCAAACAAAAAACAGGGTGGCCGAGCATTCTCAACCACCCTTAAGTTTACATTGTTTACGGCACTTTTTCAACTTAAAATCCGCTTAATTCCGCACCTGTTTTCATTTCTTTTTGCAGGTCAGTTTTCCGTCCTCCGCATCTATCATAACCACATCTCCCGAATTCAGCGTATTGCTTAAGATAAGCCTTGCCACAAGGGTTTCCACGTTCTTCTGAAGATATCTCTTGAGAGGTCTTGCACCGTATACCGGATCGTAACCCTGTTCGGTCACAAGCTCTGTTGCCGCATCCGTCAGCTCTATGCTGAGATTTCTGTCCGCAACACGTCTGTTCATATCCTTCATGAGAAGCTTTACGATGCCGGAGATATTGTCTTTTGTAAGAGGCTTGAACATGATGATCTCATCAAGTCTGTTAAGGAATTCCGGTCTGAAATGCAGCTTCAGCATATCTTCTACCTTAGCCGATGCATCCTCCTTGATATTTCCTTCATCGTCGATTCCCTCAAGAAGGAACTCCGAACCGATGTTTGATGTCATGATAAGTATCGTGTTCTTAAAGTCAACCAGATTACCCTTGGAATCCGTGATACGTCCGTCATCCAGGATCTGAAGCATGATGTTGAATACATCAGGATGTGCCTTCTCAACCTCATCGAAGAGAACTACCGAGTAAGGACTTCTTCTTACCGCATCTGTAAGCTGTCCGCCTTCATCGTAGCCTACATATCCCGGAGGCGCTCCGATAAGTCTTGATACCGAATGCTTTTCCATGTATTCGCTCATATCTATACGTACGATGTTATTCTCGTTATCAAAAAGTGCTTCGGCAAGAGTCTTTGCCAGCTCTGTCTTACCTACACCTGTAGGTCCCAGGAACAGGAAGGAACCGATTGGCTTTGTAGGATCCTTGATTCCCGCCTTCGAACGGATGATGGCATCGCTTACAAGTTCCACCGCATTATCCTGTCCGATGACTCTCTTATGAAGTTCCTCTGCCAGATGAAGAGTCTTGTTTCTCTCTGTCTCATTCAGCTTAGCTACAGGAATTCCCGTCCACTTGGAAATGATCTTAGCGATCTCCTCTTCGGTCACGGTTTCTCTGATAAGTCTTCTGTCCTGATCGGACACATTTGCTTCCAGCTCTTCCAGTTCTTTTGTGAGCTGCGGCAGCGTTCCGTACTGAAGTTCGGCAGCCTTATTCAGGTCGTACTTTCTCTGAGCCATCTGGATTTCGTCCTTAACCTCTTCAATCTGCTTTCTGAGGTCATGAACTCTGTCCACCTGCTTCTTCTCATTCTCCCATACGGCCTTCATCTCATTTGCCTTGTCATGAAGATCCGCAAGTTCTTTTGTAAGAGCTGCGAGACGCTCCTGTGACAGATGATCGTCTTCGTTCTTAAGAGCCGCATGCTCGATCTCCAGCTGCATGATCTTACGTGATATCTCATCCAGTTCCGCAGGCATGGAGTTAAGTTCTGTCTTTATCATGGCGCAGGCTTCATCCACCAGGTCGATTGCCTTATCCGGCAGGAATCTGTCGGTGATGTATCTGTCGGAAAGTGTTGCGGCAGCTACCAGAGCACTGTCACTGATCTTAACACCGTGGAATACTTCGTATCTGTTCTTGATACCTCTCAGAATGGAAATGGTATCTTCCAGTGTAGGTTCCGCTACCATTACAGGCTGGAATCTTCTTTCAAGCGCCTTATCCTTCTCGATATACTTTCTGTATTCATCTACGGTGGTTGCACCTATACAATGCAGTTCACCTCTTGCCAGCATAGGCTTCAGCATATTTCCGGCATCCAGTGAGCCGTCTGTCTTACCCGCACCTACGATGGTATGGATCTCATCGATGAAAAGTATGATCTTTCCGTCCGATTTCTTAACTTCATCAAGGACAGCCTTAAGTCTTTCCTCGAACTCACCTCTATACTTGGCACCCGCTATAAGAGAACCCATATCAAGTGCGAAAATCTCTTTATCCTTAAGGGAATCAGGGACATCGCCCTTAACTATTCTCTGTGCCAGTCCTTCGATGGCAGCAGTCTTGCCGACACCCGGATCACCTATAAGACAAGGGTTGTTCTTTGTCTTTCTTGAAAGGATCCTGATGATATTTCTAATCTCATTATCACGTCCGATAACCGGATCCAGTTTCTGCTCTCTTGCACGTTCTACAAGGTTGTAACCGAACTTACCCAGAGCATCGTATGTATCCTCCGGATTATCCGATTCAACTCTCTTGTTGCCTCTTACTGCCATAAGGGTTTTAAGGAAGCTGTCTCTTGTAATGCCGTACTTTCTGAAAAGTTCTCTTACCTTATCTCCGCCCTTATCCAGCAGGCCTAAAAACATATGTTCTACAGAGAGATATGCATCTCCCATCTTCTTTGCCTCATCCTCTGCCGACATGATTACACGGCTAAGTTCCTGGCTCATGTAAACCTTAACATCCGAACCCGAAACTCTCGGTCTTGCAGCGATGATCCTGTCAGTATCACTGACGATCATATCTTTGTTTACGCCCTGATTTTCAAGCAGCTTTGCGATCAGACTGTCATCTACCGTAAGAAGTCCGTACAGCAGGTGCTCTGATGCCAGTTCCTGATTGTTGTAATCGAAGGCAGCTTTCTCGGCTTGCTTCAATGCCTCGATAGACTTCTTTGTGTAATTCTCCATATCCATGATCATCCCTCCTTCACTATGCGATTTGTTGGTTGTTAGCACTCTATGTGGATGAGTGCTAATCCTTGATACTGTTATACCACCGCACTAAACTTATGTCAACAGATAATCAAAAATAATACAGAAGAAGTCCCGTATTTCTGTTCGGGACTCGGCTCGCGCCTCAATTCCGGACGTAGCGGACACTAAGCTCGCAGTAAATAATACTGCTCACTAAGTGCCGACGTCCTCCAATGGTCCCTTCACAGACATACGGTACTTCTTCTTTACACTTTTATAAATTCGGTTGACAACGGGCGTGCTGACTATAAAAAGAACGCACAGCCGTTACAGCCGTGCGTCCCATAATTTTGATTCGAGATTTTAAAAATTTTATTATGCAAGCTTTGCGCCGCAGTTCGGGCAGAAGTTTGCGCCTGTTGTAGGCTGTCCGCAGTTTGGACAGAAGTTAGGGATTGCTCCGCCTTCAGCGCCTGCTGCAGGTGCTGCACCCTGAGGTGCCATCTGAGGAGCTGCCTGCTGTGGATAACCCTGCTGTGGGTATCCCTGCTGTGGATAGCCGCCCTGTGGGTATCCCTGCTGTGGATAACCGCCCTGTGGTGGATATCCGTATCCCTGCTGTGGCTGACCGAAGCCCATGCCCATGTTGTTCATCATCTGGCTTGCCATCTGAGCACCCATCATCATCTCTGCCATGTTGCCCATTGTTCCGCCGCCGTTACCGAGCTTGCCTTCTGCCATAGCGTCTGCCATAGCAACCTGTGTATATTTATTAACATCGCCGATCATAGCCTGAGCAGCGTTCTTGTTAATAGCAGCCTGGATTTCTTCAGGATAATTGAAGTTGTTGATAGCAAATGCAGTTACGGAGATACCGTCCTTGCTTGTCTGCATATCAAGGTCTTCCTGAATACCTCTTGAAATATCAACAGCGCTTGCCTGAAGGTTGAACATATCCTTGCCTTCTTTTGAGATCCACTTCATAAGAAGCTGATCAAGCTGTGTGATAATTCTGTTTCTGATATCTTCTACATAATACTCGTTCTTGATACCTGCAACCTTGTCGATAAGAGTCTGATAATCAGTAACTCTGATACTTGCTGTACCGTTAGCACGTACAGGCATACCGCCAGGAAGCTGTGGTGTCTGAAGCATTATAGGTCCCTTTGTTCCCCAGTTTACAAGGAATTCCTTAGTATTAACGAAGAGAACCTCAGCTCTCATACCACTGTTAAAACCGAACTTAAATCCCTTAAGGGTTGAAAGGAAAGGTATGATCTGTGACTCGATATCATACTCGCCGTCATCTGTGAATACACCCTCAATTTTTCCGTTGTTAAGGAATATAGCATCCTGTCCCGGTCTGATAATAAGCTTAGAACCCTTCTTGATCTCTCTGTTTGTCCACTTCCAGAAGATCATGTCCTCACGCCATTCTTCCCACTCAACTACATTAAGAAGCTGTCCGCTGATTACATCTTTTAATCCCATTTTTAACCTCCTGTTAAAATCAAGTATGTATATAATCTACTATAAAGATTACTCGTTTAAATCATCTGAAATGATGAATCCGTTAAAATCCTCTACCACCGCTGGAATGACCGCCGCCTCCGGAGAAGCCTCCGCCTCTGCTTCCGCTGTCGGTATTTATCTTCACTCTGCTGACCGTGGTTCTTATATATCTGTCGAATCCGTTTACAACCTTCGACTTGTTCGCATTCAGATAGGTTGCAGGGGTAACATCATCCGACTCACCCATGCCTGCCGCAGCGAGCAGGAAAATGATCGTACATAATACGAATATGATGAGCAGGTCAAACCACCACTTCAGGAATATCACGTCATCATATACCGCATCGTATTTTCCGAGATACTTATAAACATCCTTTGCGTATATCATGCTTGCTTCCGCAAAGTTGTACTGTCTCATATCCGCTTCCATATCATCCTGGATCTTCTGGAGTCTCTTTGTGGAAAGCTTCTTCTCAGCATTTTCCTCTCCGTAGGATCTGATGATATAAACATGATCATCCGACTTAAATCCGATAAGCAGGATAACCGAATTCCTGTCCGGAAGAGCTGTCCACTTCCTTTCAAGATATCCTTCATAGTCATCGCTCATTCCGATATTGGTCGTAAGTATAACGTATGCATTTACATTGTACTTATCGTATGACTTCTGAAGCTCCTCTTCAATCTGCGCTTTCTGAGCCGCCGTTATGAGTCCTTCCTCATCGAAAACCTCTGCATGAGACTCGATTCTTTCCGGTACTCCGGCATGATCAAGTTCACCCGAATCTCCGTATACCACATGGGCTCCGGCCATCATGACGACTGCGATCAGCACTATCAGAAATGCAAGGATCGCCGTACAGATTTTCCTTCCATATCTTACCATAAGAACGGTCCTCCTGTCAGCATTATTATAAGTCTGACAAGAAGGAAAACGCCCAGTGTGCTTCCGAAAATGTATCCGAAAACAGTAGACCACGAAATCGGCGGTTTACCGGCAATTTTTCCGGTCTGTCCGTTCATGGCGAAGGAGTAATCCTTGTCATTATAAGTCGCATAACTCATCCAGATCGGGAACAGACAATACTTTGTCGAATCCCTGTTTGCTCTGTAGTTTTTACGCGTTATTACTGATGTACTATAGCCTTTTATGGAGCGCTTTACATAGTCATCCATGTAGTTAAATACTCTCTCCTTGGCTCTCGGGAACATCTGCTCTGCGTCGTAATCGTAGTTCTCCGCAACATATCCCGTAAGATAAGGAGTTTGAAAAGGCTGCATATTGCTGTAATCAAAAGGTTCCATCAGATCCATCAGACGGTCTTCCATCCTGATGGATGCATCCGCAGGAACTCCTTCATAGGATGTATCTATCTGTCTGTATACTTCAAAATGAGATGTTTCGGTGACTCTGTAGTCACCCTGTGTGTAGGTCTTGGAACGTGTACATTCCGCTACCGCATCTCCCTGTCCGCAAACATCATATACCCAGAACGGAGCATAAAGTCCTTCAACCTTCTTTACCTTCATAGCCTTACGGAAATCCTTCGGTGCATATCTGAGCACCTTTGTCCATTTCCTGAAGGCCGCATCCGCTTCGCTTCTGTCAATCTTGAACGGGATGACATAGTCGGGCTTCAAAGCTCCCTCAAGTCTCTCTCCGAGAATGACCGGTGCATTACAGAAGCTGCACCTGGTGGCGGATGTGTTGGAATTGGTCATTACTACGGCACCGCAGTTCTGACATTGATACTGAACCATGTCATCCTGAACGGTGGTTGTTGACTGTACGTAGGAATGATCCTGTGAAGGTCTGAATTCGCCGTTTGACTGTGAATTCTTAATGCTGTCTGTTCTGCCGCAGCTTCCGCACTTCAGATTACCGCTGGCGGCGTCAAACATCATATCGGCTCCGCAATTCGGGCACTTGTATTGAATAACAGTACCTTGTGCCATATTCTGTTACCTTCCGTATATTTTATTGTCTAAAATTCGTCGTACTTACTTGCAAGTTCATCAAGTTCATCTCTCGGTACGGCATGATTGAGTTCTGCCTCTGCCGAAGCTCTGTCGTATCTTGCATTTGCTTTATCTTCAAGACGGCTGAATGCATCGTCTGCCGAAAGGCCGCCTCTCTTCTTCTTTCCTGTCTCTATGCTGTTAGCCTCTTCAAGAGCGGCTACCTGTGCAAGCTTGCCCTTGATAGCAGCAAGTCTTTCCTCGCAGGCGGAAAGCTCTGAGGTAAGCTTATCTCTCATTGCGGACAGATCTGTCGAATCCTGCTGCTTTGCTTCAAACTTAGCCTTAAGCGTCTCGTACTGAGGCATAAGACGTTCCTTCTTCTGCTCGTAGAGTCTGGCATCACTTGAGTTGCCTTCGGCAGCAGCCTTCTCGGCATATCTGTCGTACTTCTCCACCTCTGCCTCGCACTCGTTGAGTTCTCTTGCGGCTCTGTCTCTTTCCGTATCGAGCGCAGATAACTCAGCCTTAACATGTCCCAGATCACTTCTGAGCTGGTTCATGTACTCATTGATGGTCTTCTCAGGATTACGTGACTTGTCAATGAGTGCATTGACGTTGGATGCCATTATATCCTTGAACCTTGATAAGATACCCATAAGTTCTCTCCTTTAAACCCTTAATCCTCCCTGCTCCATAAGTAGCAGTAAGCCTGTGTACGTGCCGCGAACCTTTCCGTTTTAAGAAGCTCGCGCACTTCTTTCCTAGTATACCACGCGGCTTGAATCTCCTCAAATGAAGAATCACTTAATCTTATATCTCCCTCGCATTTTCCTACGACACAGACATTCATCTCATTTGAGAATCCCACCGCGCTGTAACTGGATCTTATATGGTCATCTATGCTTACAAGTCTGAGTCCCGTCTCCTCCATAAGTTCTCTTGCCGCCGCAGTATCCGCATCCTCTCCCGGGTCTATAAGTCCCGCAGGGAAATTCACAACCCACATGCCGGCAGCCATTCTGAACTCACGGTTGAGAAGAACCTTTTCGCCGTCAAGGCTATGCATAATAAGAACGACCGCATCGGGCCGTTCTCCATGAAGTTCTTCAAATGTTTTAATATCCGGATTTCTGCTTATGATCTCGTACTTCTTAAGCTTTCCGTCTTCCGTCTCATAACTGAGATCGTATCTTGTTATATATACACCCTGTTCTTTTTTCTCAAGTCCTAAGAATTTCAATTCTGCACCTCCGGAAAATCCGAATCATTGTCATCAATGAATTCGCTGTCGATCCTGCGTCTGATATCTTCCATCTCGTCGTCCATGTTGGCAAGTATATCGGCACATCTCTTCAGTCTTGTTCCGACGGCCTCCGAATTCTGTATTACCTTCTTATACCTGAGCTTATGCTCAACGGATGCCCAGAAGTCCATGGCAATGGTCCTGAACTGAACTTCCACCTTCATATGCTTCTTACCGTTGGATAAGAAGATAGGAATATCCACTATCATGTGAAGGCTTCTGTATCCGTTGTCCTTAGGTCTCTTTATATAATCTTTTCTCATAAGCAGGAGTACGTCGTCCTGCTCTACCAGAAGCTCGGCCAGTTTGTAGATATCCTCTTTAAAGGAACATACAACTCTGATACCTGCCACATCAAAAAGTTCTCTTTCAAAATTCTCCAGTGTAACTTCAATTCCGCGTGACATCAGTTTCTCCACCGCACTTACGGGATCCTTCAGTCTTGTCTCAATGGACTCGAAAGGATTTCTGTCGTACTGCAGCGAGAATTCCTGATTCAGAACATTCAGCTTCGTCTCCACCTCCATGATCGCGCATTTGTAAAATGTCATGAGCTCGGTGAATTCCTTACTGCGGACCAGTTTCTTCGCTTCAAGTTCCGCTTCTTCTCTGGATACTTCTATATCTTCCACTTAAAAAATCTCCTCGTACCGATTTTAATCTCAGTGGATTTATAAACGGTGCTTACAGCTTCTTGCTGTTGCGGAATTCAACATTTCTGTATTCCTTAGGAGTTTTTCCCGTAACCTTTTTAAATACACTGATAAAATAACTGTGCGACGAAAATGAGAGATCCGTCGCAATCTCTATACTGGACTTGTCTGTATACTTAAGGAGCCAGCATGCCTCCTCGATTTTCTTATTGCGCACGTATGCACTTACGGTAACTCCCGCTTCTCTCTTGAATATCTTTGAGAGGTAGGTCTCATTGAGTCCTACGAAGTTAGCAAGATCCGTAACTGTTATTGTACCATGAAGATTATTATTTATATAGTCTATACATTGAATTACCTGTTTTGACTTTACGGACATCTTCACACGGTCTCTCATGAGATCGTTGAACTTTGCGATCATTTCAAACTGAACGGCAAGAATCTCTGCTGTTGTTCCCATTTTGTCCGCTCTCTGGATAAATGTATCACTGAGCTTGTAAGCAAGATCCTGCTCCAGGCCGTGAATGATACACACTCTTGTTATCATGGTTACCATGGATACGAAATGATACATGGCATTTCTGATAGGGTTCTCCGAAAGAACTCCTCTTATCTTATCATCCGGTGCCGGAACATTGCTCCATCTGGCATCAAGATTCTCGATCTTTCCTTCCGCAACAAGATTATAAAATGCCATCTCGCTGTCAAATGTAGGATGTTTTTGTTCAGGTGCAACTTCTCTTTCCTCAAAAACTCCCTTGATAATTTCGTCCTCAAACTTTGGCATAGTGTCCCCCTTATTTCTATATATAAACGACTGTTAACCGATAATATTACCGAATCATGTCAAAATCAGCCATAATTTTGATAAAAACACCATAAATATTGTAGCATAGGAAGTGGGGCTGCTTATATAATGTACACAATAACAAAGCCCCCTGTTAAAGAAGATTATATCTTCTTTAATCATATAAATACTTTTAACCTTCACTAATGGTAAAAGGACGTATTCAAAATCTTTTGGGTACGTCCTTTTATCTATTGTGCTAAAACATAAATTGAGAATAACACATATATTCGATTTTATCAAGGTTGATTAACGGCCGTTATGCCGAAATTAATGGTTTAATTCCGGCATAAGCTCGTCTGAAACTTTCTTCATGATCTTGTTGAAGAAATCATACTCTTCTTCTGAAAGAGCATTCTTCATTCTTGCCTCAACGATACCGAAGTACTTCTCGCTGAGATTCCAGTATTTAAAAAATTTGTCAGTAACCTTAAGATGATACTCTCTCTTATCCGTTTCGGACTGTACTTTCTCTACATATCCTTTCTTAATAAGAGAATTAACTTTGTATGTAGCATTCGGAGATGAAATACCGATGAAGTTTGCAAACTCATTTATGGTAGGACATCCCAGCGAATGAATGATCTCTACACAATACGCCTCGACCGTTGTAAGGCTCAGCTCTCGTGACTGGATCCTGTTGAAAACATCTCTGTAATAATGAACTCTGAACTTTGTGTATACTTCCGATAAAGCGCTTCGTTCCATACTGACCTCCGAATTATCCGATCGCAAATGATATCTCCGCCTGACATGCAACCTTTCCGTTTACTGTTGCAACAGCCTTGCCGAAGCCCACCGGACCCTTTCTTTCTATGATCTCGCATCTGAGATTTAAAACATCTCCCGGCTTAACCTGCTTCTTAAATCTTGCGTTCTTGATCCCGCCGAAGAATGCTATCTTGCCCTTATTGGCTTCCTCTGAAAGGATGGCAACTGCTCCTGTCTGAGCAAGTGCCTCTATGATAAGTACACCCGGCATTACATGAGCCTCAGGGAAATGTCCCTGGAAGAACGGCTCATTTACCGAAACACACTTTACGCCCTCTGCCCATACGCCCGGCTCGAAGTCTGTGATCTTATCCACGAGCTGCATAGGGAATCTGTGAGGGATTATTTCTCTGATCTGATTTGAATCTAATTCCATTCTTTTATCCTCTTTAGATTAATCCTCGTACTTCTTAAATACTACGCTGGCATTATGTCCGCCGAAACCGAGTGCATTTGATAATGCATACTTGATATCTGCTTCACGTCCTACATTAGGTACGATATCAAGGTCACACTCAGGATCAGGTGTCTTGTAGTTGATCGTAGCCGGTACAAATCCGTCCTTAAGTGCCATTGTTGTGAAGATTGCTTCGATTGCTGCGGCAGCTCCCATAAGATGTCCTGTCATAGCCTTTGTTGAGCTTACCATAAGCTTGTATGCGTGATCTCCGAATACTGTCTTTATAGCCTTTGTCTCACCTGCATCGTTAAGATGTGTTGATGTTCCGTGTGCGTTGATGTAGTCGATCTCGTCTGTGCTGATTCCGGCATCTTCAACTGCCATCTTCATACATCCTGCAGCACCTGCACCTGTTGGATCCGGTGCTGTGATATGATATGCATCGCAGCTTGCTCCGTAACCTACGATCTCACCGTAGATCTTTGCACCACGTGCCTTTGCATGCTCAAGTTCTTCGAGAACAAGGATACCTGCACCCTCACCCATTACGAAACCGCTTCTCTCAGCGTCGAAAGGAATTGATGCTCTGTTAGGATCCTGTGATGTGCTGAGTGCCTGCATAACTGTGAATCCGCCGAGTCCCATCGGGCAGATACATCCTTCGGCACCACCTGTAAGCATAACATCCTGATATCCGTCTCTGATCTTATGGAATGATTCACCAAGTGAATTGTTACCGCTGGCACATGCTGTTACGATACATTCGCATACTCCCTTGAAACCTGTGTCGATTGCGATCTCACCGGAGCACATATTTGAAATAGACATCGGAATGAAGAAAGGAGATATCTTCTCGTAACCTCTTGTCATTCCTCTTTCTGTCTGCTCTGTGATAGTGATAAGTCCGCCGATACCCGAAGATACGATTGTTCCGCATCTGAACGGATCTTCCTTCTCGATATCAAGCCCACTGTCCTTTATAGCCTCTCTTGCAGCTATTATACCGAACTGGGTATAACGATCCATCTTGCGGGCTTCCTTCTTATCAAGATAGTCTGTAGGGTTATAATCCTTAACCTCACCTGCCATCTTAACCTTGAAGTTTGTTGTATCGATCTGCTTGTTGAAATCGATACCGCATACACCCTTCTTTGCATTTTCCCAAGATTCCTCAAGATTATGTCCGATAGGATTGATAGTTCCGATTCCGGTAATAACTACACGTCTTTTCATAATGATGTAAACCTCTTTCTGTATATTTATTCTACTATTACACTCTCATTCCGCCGGCTACTTCTATAACCTGGCCTGTTACATACTCAGCTTCATCCGAAGCAAGGAATGCAACAACCTTTGCAACATCCTCAGGCTGTCCCGGTCTGCCGAGAGCGATGGACTTAACCATCTCTGCCTTAATGTCATCAGGAAGTACCTTTGTCATATCTGTCTCGATGAATCCCGGAGCAACAGCATTGCATGTGATGCCTCTGCTTCCAAGCTCCTTAGCCAGAGACTTTGTCATACCGATAACACCGGCCTTGCTGGCTGAGTAATTAACCTGTCCCGCATTTCCGTAAATACCTACTACGCTGCTGATGTTTACGATACGTCCGTAGCGCTTCTTCATCATAGGTCTTGCGGCAGCCTTCATCATGTTGTATGTACCCTTGAGGTTTGTGCTGATGACAAGGTCGAACTCCTCTTCCTTCATCTTCATAACAAGATTATCTCTTGTAACACCTGCATTGTTTACGAGGATCTCTACAGAACCGAACATTTCCTCGGCCTTCTTGAAAAGATTCTCCGCATCCTCTGCAGAAGTAACGTTGCACTGAAATGCAGCGGCCTTAACCCCTTTTTCCTCACAAAGCTTTACAGTCTCTTCGGTAGACTCGCTTACAACGATATCACATGTAACGATGTTAGCGCCTTCCTCTGCAAGCTTAAGACATATAGCTCTTCCGATACCGCGGCTTCCGCCGGTAACAATTGCTGTCTTACCACTAAGTCTCATTTCCGTCCTCCTAATTAATTGCTTCTTTTAACTTCTCTAAATCCTCGACTTTATCTACTTTGATGCAAGGTACATCAACTGTCTTCTGAACGAACTTTGAAAGTGTATTTCCCGGTCCGATCTCAACAAACAGCTCTACGCCCTGCTCTACCATATATTTTATGGAATCATCGAAATAAACACTGCTCTGTACCTGCTTCTCAAGGATCTCGGCAACAGACTCACCGTCTTCCTTTGCCT
>CACZHN010000010.1 GCA_902780985.1 uncultured Lachnospiraceae bacterium
CCTTCGAAAGCGTTACATTTACATATGAATCCGGATCCGCATAACCCCAGATCATATTTTCGGACGTGTCCCTCTGCAGAACCATCCAATCAGAAAATACATTCGATAATCTGATCATTTTTTACCTCCCGCCGTATTACGACTGAGAAACAGGATTCACAAGACTGTGGAGGGTTTTTCTTACAGCTCCCGGGCCTTTCAGCATTTCTCTGAAATAATGATATATCTTATATTCAATATCACCTGCATCGCGAAGCTTAAGACCGAAAAGATCCTCTCCGTTCATGATCCAGTTGATTCCGGACATATCGGAATCCATATTTCCCAGACTTATTCCTTCCATGGCAGATCTCAGCACATCCATCATCGGGTCCGGGCTGAGATTCATCTCCTGCCCCTCGTCGTCAACACCCGTTAGGTATCTGAGCCATGCCGCGATCACGAAAGGAATTATCTCCATCTTGTCACAGTTGTCTTTTAACATATAGCCTTTAATGGTTTCGCCGAATCTTATGGACACCTTCTGACTTGTATCCGTTGCGATTCTCTGAGGAGTATCCGGAATGTACGGATTCGGAAGTCTCTCTTCAAGAACTTCTCTTATGAAATCCTCCGGATTAATGATTCCCGGACTTACCACAACAGGCATTCCCTCTTCGCCCAGCTTATAAACCAGAGCTCTGAGGTCATCATCCTTCATTTCATCCGAAATTCTGTTGAATCCCAGAAGGCAGCCGCAGACTGCAAGTGCTGTATGAAGCGGGTTAAGACATGTCATAACCTTCATCTTCTCAGCCTTATTGACAGTATCTCTGTCGGTCATGTATACACCGGCCTTTTCAAGAGCAGGTCTTCCGTTAGGGAATCTGTCCTCGATCACGAGATACTGCGGTATCTCTGCATTTACGAAAGGCGCGATAAATGTATTCCTGGAAGTGATGATCGGATTCATATCCTCGATTCCAAGCTCTCCCAGTTCCTTTGCGATTCCTTCGTCAGGTCTCGGTGTTATCTTATCAATCATGCTCCATGGGAAAGATACAACGGATTCATCGGTGATGTAATCCATGAAACCTTCTTCCATAAAGCCTCTGTTTATCCATTTCTTTGCAACGAATACGATGCCGTCGCGAAGCTTTCTTCCGTTCTGGCTGCAGTTATCCATGCTGACCAGTGCAAGCGGAAGACATCCTGCCTTATATCTCTCGTATAAGAGTGCTGTAACTATTCCCAGAGCCGTTGCCGGAGCCGCAGGTCCGTCAACTATATCCTTCTCCACAAAAGGAAGGATATTTCCGGAAATGTCTGTGCAGGCATATCCTTTTTCGGTGATGGTAAAGGAAACCATCTTAAGTGACTCGGCTGAAGCGATTCTCTTCAGCTCATCGAAATGTTCCGCATCCGCAGGAAGCGCGGCTCCGATTCCCGCAGTAACCTTCTTCTCGCTCTTTCCGTCCGGTCTGAGTCCTACAGACAGAGTGAGCAGATCATAAGGATAATAAATCTTATCTATGATCTCAGCGTCGAAGCTGTCGGTTGCGACGATTCCCGTCTCAAGACTGCCTTCGCTGATGAGTTTGTCTGCTATTCCGGCTATAAAGCCTCTGAATATATTACCCGCTCCGAAATGAATCCATTCAGGTGCTTCGGCGGTTTTTGCCCTTACACCTTCGATATCGTATTCCGGAAGTTCAACCCCTGCTGCTTCCCATGCAGCCTTCTCCTCTTTAATACTACTTAACTTAAGCTTCACCGTTGTCTCCTCTGATCGTTTATTCGGATTTCCCGTTTAACTTATCAAGCATGTCCCAGGCTCCGAGGATATACATGATACCCAGTGCTCTGTCATAGAGTCCGTAACCCGGTCTCGATTTTTCACCCCAAATATGCCTGCCGTGATCCGGTCTGATGTAACCGTCAAAACCGTTATCATGGTATGCCTTGATAATATCCAGGATTCCTACATCACCGTCGCAGTCTCTGTGAGATGCCTCACTGAAGTCACCGTTCGGGTAGTGCTTTACATTTCTTATATGCGCAAATGCTATTCTGTCCGTGTGACGTCTTACGATGTCCGCAACAATATTGTTCGGATTCGATCCGAGAGAACCGCTGCAGAGTGTGAGACAGTTGTACGGATCGTCTACCATACTTATAAATCTGTCCACTGACTCGCTGTCCACGAGAAGTCTCGGAAGTCCGAATATATCCCATGGCGGATCATCCGGGTGAATAGCCATCTTGATGCCTGTCTCATGACATGTAGGCATAAGCGCTTCCAGGAAGTACTTAAGGTTAGCCCAAAGTGTCTCCTTATCCACATTTTCATACATCTTGAAGAGTTCCTTCAGATGTGCCATTCTTTCAGGCTCCCAGCCCGGCATTGTGTATCCCTTGCACTCGCGAAGGATGTACTCTGCCATCTCTTCCGGATCCTGCTTGATCTTATCCTTCTCATAATAGAGAGCCGTCGATCCGTCAGGAAGCGGATGGAAAAGATCTGTTCTTGTCCAGTCGAATACCGGCATAAAGTTGTAACATACAACCTTTACTCCGAACTCTGCCAGATTGCGGAGAGTCTCTTTGTAATTCTCGATATAGAGGTCTCTGTTCGGTCCCGCTGTCTTGATATCGTCATGAACATTTACGGATTCCACAACTTCCATACCGAAGCCGTACTCATCCAGTTCATCTTTGACTTTCTGAATTTCTTCTTTCTCCCACACTTCTCCCGGCTGCTTATGATGAAGAGCCCATACGATCTCTTCCACACCCGGAATCTGTTTAATATCGGAGAGTGATACCGAATCATTGCCGGTTCCGTACCAGCGAAATGACATCTTCATAATCATTTACTCCTAATTATTTATTTTTAAAGAACCACGCTTTCTTCCGGTCCGAGATATGACGGAAGCAGCGACACGCCCTTCTTTACCAGGATTATCTTCTCAAGGATATTCTCTTCGGAATCCCCGAAAAATGTAATGTTGTTCTTTCCCTGCTCCAGAGTGATGGTATCCTTGATATCTCTCACATGAGACATAACTCCGTCGGACCAGCTGTTCCATGTTCCGTTCTTCAGGTCCTCGGTCTTGTAATAGATGACCGTTCCGTCCTCACCGTTCACGCTGTAGCTGAGCTTTATTTCTTTCCCGAACTCATAAGCATGGGTCGGAAGAAGTCTGAATGTGATTTCGTAATCTCCCGGATTCTGGATATAAAACTCGTATCCTACCAGAGCATTTCCTTTTGCCCTGTGCGAGTAATCCACAGGTCTGTCTGTGTCGAAAAGCTTAACTGCGTTTTCGCATCTTCCAAGCTCGCTTACCACCTTGAATTCCTTGCTTCCGCTGTGGCTTTCATTGAAGTAGTGAGCGGCATCGAGAACCGCTATTCCGCGTTCCTCCACACATGTATTTTGAGGATAGTTTTCCAGAATCTCGTCTTTTGTTGACTTGATCTCGTCTATAACGGCTTTACTTATGATCCTCGGTTCAACAGCGAACTCTATTCGTCCGTCTTTATAAACCAAAGTAAATCCGAGACTGTCTTCACCGTCAGCGATCTTGGTCTTATCAACCTCCACAGTTATGAATTCATAAGGCTTCTCTGCCGTAAGTGTGCTTTCAAGCTTACTCAGGCTGAGGGCCGGTGAAGAAACCTCAAACTTATAGCTTATATCTTCGTCTCCCGTAGAAGAAACAAAGATAAGTGCAGTCTGCTTATCCGAGATTGCATTTCCCGTAAGGAACTCTCTTATGGTGAGTTTCTTTCCGGTCCATTCCATTCCCGAAGTAGCTCCCGTCTCTCCCACGAGGCCGGCTATAAGGCCCGCTCCCGGAACAGGGATAACTTCTTCGATGATCGGATTGGCCGCCTCTTCGGAATTCCAGTTCTTAAATCCTATATGCGGTCCGAAACCGAATCCGTACCACTTGCCGTCTGCCGCGGTATGGAGTCTCTCTCTCAATTCCGCATCCGTCTTTATCGCTTCTCTCACAAGTCTTCCGTAGTCATTGGCCATAACGGCACCGATGGAAGCATAGTAATGATTGAAGCCTCTGTATATCCAGAGCTTTATCAGGTTCATTCCCGCCAGCACGTTATAACCGATCAGCTGGAGGTAAGCATCTTTATATTCCGCAGGACACTTATCATCCAGTTCCCTGCAGACCTTCTCGATCTCTTCGGCCTCAGCAAGGATCTTTGTGGATTCGTAGTAGCTCTGAGGATGATATACCTTATCGTTCAGATGCTCCGGTCTTCTGTTATGAACCAGTCTTGTGTATCTGTTAAATATTCCCGTAAGTCTGTCCAGATCCTCACCGTCAAATGCGCCGCCGAATTGTAATTCCATCCAGCTGCGGATATATTCGGTTGTTGTATCCGGTGCGGTTATTCCGTACTTATCATAGTCATACGCGAGATCCATGAAGTATGTAAGAGGCATCTCCTGAAGTCCCAGGTCTCCTACATTTACTATCCAGAGCTCTCTTACGCCCTTCTCGTAAGCCGTGGTCATCTCTTCCCAAACCTCAGGAAGATATGTGCAGTTGATCCACTCGTAAGATATAGGCTCACCGTGATAATCGAAATGGTAGTACATTCCGAAGCCGCCCTTATGGTCTTTCATTTCCTCATCAGGAAGACTTCTTACATAACCGTGATTATCATCGCAGAGCATAAGGATCACGTTGTCCAGATCCTCTGTATGCTTTAATCCTTCTGTTGTCTCATCGCCGTAGTAATAAGCCTCAACTTCCTTGTAAAGAGCTATCATTCTCGGTACCTCTTCAAGCTTCGGATTTACTTCTTCGGCGATCAGCTGATTCTGTGTCTTAAGAACATCCTTGATCAGCTCGATGTTATCCTTCAGAGTTGCTTTCTCTCCGAGGATCATGGAATCTCTCTCACCTCTCATACCTACGGTGATGACATTCTCCAGATGACCGTTTCTCTTCAGTCCGTCTCTCCAGAATCTGGTGATTCCTTCCTTGTTGGAGCGGAAGTCCCAGGCATCTCCGTAGATTGAATCCTTACCTCTTACATGGCTGTATTCTTCACCGTGTCTGAGACAAGGCTCGTGATGTGAAAGCCCCATTACTATTCCCAGCTCATCTGCCAGGATCGCGCTTTCCAGCCCCGGACCGTCCTCCGCAAAGCAGGACGCCCACATGGCAGGCCAGAGATAATTACCCTTCATTCTGAGGAGCATTTCGAATATTCCTTCGTAGGCTTTTCTGTTGACGCCGCCGAAGTTCTTCATGCACCAGTTACCGAATGCAGGCCATTCGTCGTTTATAAAGAATCCTCTGTATCTTACCGAAGGCTCCTTGGATATGAATCTGTCCTCAGGGCCTACAGAGAACTTTTTCTTCTTCGGTTTAGCCAGTGACCAGTTAACCTGCGGTGATACTCCCATGAGTTCCGACAGATGGAAGAGGCCGTAGATAAGACCTCTCTTGTCGCTTCCCGCGATCACGATTCCTCCCACCACCGGGAAGAATCCGTATACTTCTCTCTTTCCCTTAATATCGCTGAGGTCGATATCCTCAACGCAGCAGATGTCGGCAACCACCGCATCTTCAACAAGTCCGAATACTATGCTTACTGAATCCTCGGAAAGCTCCGGCTTCTCGCCTGCCGATAAGCGAACCGTTTCTTCAGGCTGAACATCCGTAACCAGCCTTATATCTTCTCTCACCTTATCGGCCATCTTTACCGCTCCCGAAGGAGTTGTCGCATCACATATGAAATATACTTTTTTATCAAGTGTTAATTCTGTCATGACTAATCCCTATTTATTTTTTTGTAAATTTGAGGAAGTTCCATGAACCTCCTGTAAGAACGATATTTCCGTCCACACTCTTTTCTACAGGTGTAACCTTGTCAGGATTATCGATTGAGTTACCTGCCTTAAGGTCCTCACCTTCCATGGAAATGTGCTCCACAAGCTTGTATCCCTCGAATCCCTCAAGGTTAAGATCAAGCTCTGCATCCTCTCCCAGCTTTCTGTTTACCGCAAATACGGCAAGCTCGCTCTCATCCTCCGAAAGAACAGCTACAGCATCAACTGTAGGAGCATTCTCTGTCTTACCTGCGCTGAAAACATCACATGTAATGTCTGCGCCGATGGCTGTTCCTCTTCCGTTTACGGAAGTGTACTTGAACGGATAGAAGATTGTCTGCTTCCAGATTCCGCCGCCTGTAACAGTCATGATAGGTGCGATTACATTTACCAGCTGTGCAAGACATGCAACCTTAACTCTGTCGGAATGCTTGAGAAGTGTGATCATAAGATCTCCGACTACGATAGCATCCTCAAGGTTGTACATATCCTCAAGAAGCGGAGGAGCTATCTGCCATGGAGCCTGCTCCTTATCCTGCTCGTTGCTGTGGAACCATACATTCCACTCATCGAAGGAAAGCATGATCTGCTTATCCGACTTCTTCTCTTCCTTGATCTTGTCGCAGATAGCAACAACATCCTTGATGAACTTATCCATTATTGTTGCGGATCCCAGATACTCCTGTGAGTTATCATCAGGATTTCCGTAATAGCTGTGAAGTGAGAGGTAATCAACATGCTCATATGTCTCTCTCAGAACTGTCTCTTCCCACTGGCCGAAGGTCTCCATGAAAGGACCTGAGCTTCCGCAGGCAACCAGCTCGATTGAAGGATCAACCATCTTCATGAGCTTTGCTGTCTCACAGGCAAGTCTTCCGTACTCGTTGGCTCTCTTTGTTCCGATCTGCCAGTCGCCGTCCATCTCGTTACCGAGGCACCACAGCTTTATACCGAACGGCTTATCAAAACCGTTCTTACGTCTCATATCCGCATAGTATGTATCTGTTTCGGAGTTGCAGTACTCAACAAGGTTTCTTGCATCGTCTGCTCCTCTTGTTCCCAGATTAACAGCCATCATTATGTCTGAGTCGGCGCGCTTAGCCCATTCCTGGAACTCGTCGATACCAACCTCGTTGGTCTCGATGGAATTCCATGCAAGCTCCATCTTTCTTGGTCTCTTGCTCTTGTCGCCTGTGCCGTCTTCCCAGTTATATCCCGAAACAAAGTTACCGCCCGGGTATCTGATCATAGGAACCTTAAGCTCCTTTATCAGTCCCATAACATCCTGACGAAATCCCATGTCGTCAGCTGTCTCATGTCCCGGCTCGTAGATACCGCCGTATACGGCTCTTCCAAGGTGCTCGATAAATGAGCTGTAGATTCTGTCATCTATCTTGCTTATAACTTTGTCCTTGCTTATCTTTACTCCAACTTTCATGGCAACCCCCTTCTTATCAGTCAAGTGTGAAATCCAACATCTGTAATGAACCTGTTCCGTTGTATGTGATATAAATTGCATATACTCCGTCCGGAAGCTCGATATCGGAACTGTACTCTGTCCAGATATTTGTGTTGTGAACTTCCATCTCTGCCAGAACTTCCGAATCAATACCTGTCTTCACACCGAAGAATCCGTCTCCGTATCCTCTTACTCTGATGGATACCTTCTTGATTCCCTTGCAGTCATAGTACTTGAAACCGATAGTGGTCTTGTCCTTGATACCTGTAATGAAAGGCTCCGGCTTTTCCATACCCTCATCAAGTCTCTGCTTAAATGTAGGCTCTCCGGCATCTCCGATATAGAGATGTGGCTCTTCGGTAAACAGGTTGCAGGCTGTATATGCAGGATGAACTCCCTTTCCCTCAAGCGGTGCGCCATTCAGTCCCTGAGTGGTTATCTCGACCTGTGGGATGCTGCCATCCTCGTTAAATGTGATAACCTCAGCACAACCCTGACGGCTGTACCAGTTACCGTTTGTATGACGATGATAGAAGATATACCACTTGTCTCCTATCTCAACTATACTTCCGTGATTGTTTGCTCCGTACATTGAAGGGAAATCAGCCTTCTTGTATGTACCTATTCCCAGATCGGCGTTACTTACGATAACTCCGCCGTATGTGAAAGGTCCTCTCGGAGAATCAGATGTTGCATAGCAGAGTTCATGCATCCATACCGAAGAGTAGATAAAGTAATATATATCTCCTCTCTTTCTGATGGATGATGCTTCGAAGAATTCATGTCCCTCAAAGCTTCCCTTTTCCGGATTCTCAATTCCCGGTGCAACTCTTACACCGTCCTCGATGATGGTGAGCATATCAGGTCCCAGAGTGAAGCAGAAAGAACCGCTTCTTGACTTGTCTCCTCTTGGGCAGAATCCTGTATAAAGATAAGTCTTGTCTCCTTCTCTTAATACACCCGGATCAAACTGAGGCTCGTCTCCCTCTCTGTCTCCGAGGCGGGTTCCGTCCTGATAATGTACATATCCGTAAAATTCAAAAGGTCCCGCAGGTGAATCTGCTACGGCTACCGATACGATAGATACCTTGTCATATACGTAGTAGAGGTAGTATCTTCCGTCCGGTCCGACAACCACGTCCGGTGCATACAGACACATTCTTCCGTCTGCATTTATAGGGTCGTCAGTCTTCTTATAGATCACTCCTTCATATCTCCAATTTCCGAGATCGTCTATCGGTGCGGAATATGTCACATAATCACCGATACAGAATACATGTCCGTCATAAATATCATGTGAACCGTATACGTAAACTCTGTCGTTAAATACGTATGGTTCGCCGTCAGGAATGTACTCCCATGAAGGAAGATACGGATTAATTCCCTGGATTTTTTTGTCACTCATTTCTTCTACCTCATTTCATTATTTTTTGCCTAAATAGTCAATGGTTAAACATGCTTGTTTGTTTGTAAAAAAAGTTTTACATAGCGAAAAGGGCGTATCATACGCCCGATACGCCCTTTTATTGATCCTTACTGAGTATATACTTCAGTATATTCAATGCTGATTCATATTCTTCTGGTTTTCCCGCAACTATAAAATACACCGGTTCCGCCGAAATTATATAATCTTTCACAAAGGCTGTATCACTTATGTCTATAGCAGCCGCTATTTCCTTCCCCGATTCCCCCAGATTTGCTCGGAATATCTTGTCCGACAGACTTTGCTTCAGCTCATCATCCAATACGTCATTAAGATCCGCAAGACATTCGCACTGTGCGACAAATGCCATGCCCTTCTTGGTGGTGATAAGGAAATTGTAGCTGTTGGTTGCGAGCTCAGCCTGGAACATGGTGTATGTCTGATAGTCTTCATCATCCAGAATGATGTAGGATGCGAAGTCGATCTTGTTGGATTTATCGCTCAATCCAAGATACTCCAGATATTCGTCTGTCATGAAAGCCGTTCCCTCTTCGCTGAGGGTCATCCCCACAACGCCTCCCGTGACAACTGTATTTCTCATAGCTCGCGCAAAATCATAGACAATCCAGATTAGCAGCAATAAAAGCACAAAAGCTAATATGCAATACTTAAGATAATAATCTACAAAGTAACTTTTTTTCTCGGCTTTCGTCATCTCACCGAGTTTTGCTTTTTCTTCTTCTATGTACTCTTTAAACGTCAGGCCGTGGATCATTTCTTCACCTCATTCTTGCCTGAATTATTCTTCGACTTCTGATTATTGTTCTTCTTGCTGTTATTTTTCTGGCCGTTACTCTTCTGGCCGTTGCTGTTCTTATTTTTGTTCTGATTGTTTTTATTCTGATTATTCTTATTCTTGTTCTGATTGTTACTGCTCTGCGGTTTCTTCTGCTCCGCAGGCTTCTCGGTCTTCTTAGGTTCTTCGGCCTTTTCAACCTTCTTTTCAACCGGATTCTCGGTTGCTGCAGCTTCTTCTGCTGCCTCTGTAACTTCTTCCTTCTCGGTCTCTTCAGACTCTTCCTCGTCTTCGAAAAGCGGCTTAAGAGCCTCTTCCTCAATCTCCTTCTGAGTTCTGTAAGGATTTGAAACTGTACCGAAAGTCTTCTCTTCAAGAATCTGGAACTTCTTTATGAAGAAAATGGCATTATAGTAAAGTGCCATACTTTCAACACCCAGCCAGATAAGCCATCCCCATTTGTAATACCAGATGCTTATAACATACGGTGACATGACTACTATGAAGCCGATCACGACTCTCGGAAGGTGTACGATTCCGAATATAAGGGCGTTTCTGAACGCCGCGAAGTTCTTCATGGTAAACCTCGCCAGCAGCGGGAATATACAGAAGATGATCAGTGCGAAAAGCACCGAAAAGATTGCCAGCATTCCTATAAGGATCGGGCTCATGGCCTTGGTACCGTAAATGTATACCAGATACCAGTCAAATCCGAAGAATCCCACTACCAGTAAAAGGATAAATGTAATCCATGTATTCTGAAGCAGATTCTGCTTAAATGAGTGAAAGAAAGCTTTTGTTACGCTTCCTCCTTCTCCTCTTTCAAGTTTCATCGCAACATAGTACTTAGCCGACATGGCCGCACCCGATGTAAGTATCGGAAGCGAACATATAAAACAAAGAATGTTCAGCCAAGCAAGATCCGCTAATCTACTTAAGAAAAGCATAAACTCACTGTCGTATCTCAAAAAACCCATCTTATAATCCCATCCTAAAAAATTTTGTATTTACCACATTCTGTAATTGCCGCTCAAGATCATATACGAGAAGAAGTATAAGCAATTATCGTAATATCTTCTGTCTCCGAGTCTGAGAGGTGTATTTATGAATCTTTCGGCCCACTTACGTGAATCGTTATTGTCTACTATAACGTGTGCAGCTGCATTTGTAGCAACTATCGCTACCGGGTGCAGTGCCGGTGTTTCGAGCTTTGTTCCGTCCAGCTCGAAAATGTGATTCCAGTCATCCGTATTCTCCGGTCTTTCGAAGAATCCCAGATATTTAGCAGCTTCTTCCACAGCCCAGTCCGTTCTTCCGAACCACTCCGTATCAACTGCTATATTAAGTATGGTCCTATATGCATCACTGAAGAACCAGTCATGTCTTCCGCCGAACATATTGTAGTCCGTCTTCTGAGGCGATCCGTCATATGCGGCGTATTCCGAATAAAGTCCCGTCTCCGGATGTGCCGATATCTTCCAATATTCCCTGCTCGCTGTTGCCGCCCTCTTACAGAGTTTGGCGTCGTCCTCATCGGCTATCTCTGCATAAAGCTCATAAAAATGAGGCAGATGATAGGATGGGTCCGTAAAATCGACTTCCGTAATAAATTTGATATAGCCGGTTTCGCGATCAAACATCGCACGGCCTGCAGTTCCGTCATAACCTTTGTTAAGCATAGTATGGAGAATTGCTCTTGCTTCGGAATGATAATCGAATATTCCTCTGCCGTTTCCCCATCTGTTTCCTGCAAAAATAAGAGCCATCACAAAGAATTCCTCGCCGTCCGGTGCTGCACCCAAGGCATTCTTATTGCCATCTGTGCGACACGACCACGCAAAGTACCCCTTATTTGGCCCTTCATCCAGGAACATGTGGGTTTTCACCCACTTCCATAAACGATTAAATTCATCCTGACGGTCCATCTGTACGCACATCATCATGCCGTAAGACATGCCTTCTGTGCGTACATCATGATTTCCCGTATCCTCGATATATCCCATATCAGCCTTTACAGGCTGATAGAATCTCTCGGATTCGGATCCGTAAAAGATAGTATTGAAGATCTCATTACATCTCTCACGACCCTGCTCATCGGATATACCGAACTTATTCAAATAGTTAGTATAAGTCCTAACTGTTGACACCTTATCTTACTCCTTAACTCCACCGATTGTAAGACCTGCTACGAAGTAGTTCTGCAGGAACGGATAAAGACATACTATAGGTGCCATTGTTACTATAGATGCAGCAGCACGTACAGATACAGGCTGTATGTTTGCACCTTCACCTGAGTTAGGGTCAGACTTACTTGACTGACTTGTAACTGATGAAAGAAGCTTCATAAGCTCGTACTGAAGTGTTGTGTACTGCGTAGAAAGTCTGTTATAAAGCATTGTATCGAACCATGAATTCCAGTGGCCTACGGCTACGAAGAGAGCGATGGTTGCATACATTGGCTTACAAAGCGGTGATAAAATTTTAACAAAGATTGTACCGTAGCTTGCTCCGTCGATCTGAGCAGCTTCTTCAAGAGAATCAGGAATACCTTCCATGAAAGTTCTCATAACCAGCATGTTGAATGCTGAGATAATTCCCGGGATAACATATACCCAGAAAGTACTTGTAAGATGCAGATTCTTGTACAGAAGCAGTACAGGTATCATACCACCGTTTACATACATTGTCACTACCCAGAATGCTGTGAGTGACTTCTTAAGAAGGAATCTTCTACGGCTTACAAGAAATGCGAGAATAGCATTGAATACAACGCCGATGATAGTTCCTACTACTGTTCTTGCAACAGAGATGAAAAGACCTGTTGTAAGATTTCTCATTGCGAATACCGATTTGTAATTATTAAGTGAGAACTTTCTCGGGATGAGATGGATTCCACCCTTTACCGCATCAATACCGTCGTTAAATGAAATAGCAAGGGTATTGAGGATCGGATACAATGTAATAGTTACAAAAAGGAACATGAATATTATATTGCAGACAACAAAGATCTTGTCGCCTAATGTTCTCTTATACTTTGTCGGCTTCGGAACCGGCATCTTTACATAAGAGCCACCATTACCGTTTTCTACGCCCGGGACAAACTGTTCATCATCTTTAGATCTACCCATTTTCAACCTCCTTAGAACAATTTATCTTCACCGGTCTTACGCGCAACGTAGTTTGCTATAAGAATAAGAGCAATAGAAACAACGCTTCGGAATATACCGGCGGCCGTACCGAGAGAATAGTCGTTCTGACTGATTCCCCATGTCAGTGTGTAGATATCTATAGTTTCTGAAACACGCTTTACAAGACCGTTTCCGAGGATGTACTGTACCTCGAAACCTGCATTAAGAACCCATCCGATATTCATAAGGAGAAGGATCATAATGGTTGGTCTAAGTGAAGGCAGTGTGATATGTCGAATTTTACCCCATCTTCCGGCACCGTCGATCTCAGCTGCCTCATAGAGGTTAGGATCAATACCTGTGATAGCCGCAAGATAAATGATTGCATTCCAACCTGTTTCCTTCCAGACATTTGCAAATGCAACTATTGGCCAGAAGTATTTAGGTTCTGCGAAAAAGTTTATAGGCATCTTAACAAGGTGAAGTGTTGTAAGTACCTCGTTTACAATACCTGATGATGACAAAGCATCATGAAGAATTCCTGTAACGATGATCCATGAAAGGAAATGCGGAAGATATGAAATAGTCTGTACGACTCTCTTACCGCCCTTTGACTTAAGCTCATTTAACAGGATGGCGAAGAGAATTGCCATAATGAATGTAGCAATAAGGTTTAAAACACCCATTGCAAGAGTGTTTCTGATATCTCTGATGAAAACTTCATCTGAGAAAAGGAACTTAAACTTTGCAAGTCCAATCCACTTTGAATGCCAAAGACCTGTCTTAGGCTTGTAATTCTGGAATGCCATTACCCATCCGGCAAGCGGAACATAATGGAAAACGATTCCATATGCAAAAAATATAACTGCCCAAACAAGAAGAGGCCACTGTCTCTTAACCTCTTTGGCAGACCACTTTACTTTAGGCTGGACTAATTTTTGAGTTTTTGGTTTAGCCATAACTGTTTCTCCCACTTTTTAAAAGGGATAGCAGCCATATTTCTATGACTGCTTCCCCCTTATAAAAATTATCTTTATGCTTTATAGTATTTCTTACTGTCCAGCTCTTCTCTCGAGCTCTGCCTGCATCTCATCAAGGAAGTCCTGAGGATTGCATGCTTCATAAGCTGCCATATAGTCATTCCATGTTGACTCGAAGTCAGATGCCATAACTACCTTTGGAAGCCACTCATGCTTTGTCTCGCCCATCTTAACCCAAGCTACACCACCCGGTGTATCTGTTGTCATGTTGTTTGAGTATGAGTACATTGGGAACCAAGGTGCGTTCTTCTCAACAACTGATCCGATCATTTCAGGATATGTTGTTACGCCGTAAGCGTCGAAACACTTAACAACCGGCTCTGCAAGTGTGTCGAAGAACTCTGATGTCTGCTCTTCAGGCTTGTTTGCGTTCTTGCCGTCTGTTGATGTTCCGTGATACTGAGGCATGTAGCTGTACTGGCAGATGTGTGAAGCCTTGTACTCCGGATCTGACCACTTAGCTCTCATTTCCTCTGTACGATAGAAAAGTCCCTCATCATCTACTTCGTAATCCTGGCCTTCGATACCCCAGAATCTAAGATCTCTGATCTCCTGTGTGCAAAGGTCATCGAGGAACTGGAATGCAGCCTCAACGTCCTCACAGCTTGTTGTAATAGCTACACCTGATGACATGTTAAGTGTATCATCATATGTATGCCATCTGTTCTCCATTCCTGCCTCAGCTGTAAGACCAAGAGGAATGTAGCTGCAGCCTTCCTTATCAAGACCTGACTGCTTGAATGAATCTGTTATAGTAAAGTTGAAATCCCAGTTCTGATCGCACATACCGAGAACTCTACCTGTTGAAAGCTTAGCGATGTACTCATCATATGTCTGTGTACCGAACTCAACATCGATGATACCCTTGTTGTACTCTTCGTTGAGCTTCTTGAAGTACATCTTAGCTGTTGGTGTTGTATTGTAGTCAACAATCTTAAGGTTTTCCTTATCAACGATTACAGAACCGTCGTTTGGATAACCGTCAAGGAACTCAGGAGCGTTCTCAAGACAGAAATATCTCCAGTCCTCACAAAGCATTGTGTAAGGAATGATAGAAGTACCATCCTCAAGTGTTGGGTGCTCAGCATAGTATCTCTCAAGGAGATCGAAATACTGATCAAGTGTCTCAATCTTTGGATAGTTATCCCACTCAAGTACCTTAGCCTGTACCCAGAAAGCCTCGTCGTTGTGAGTTGTTGTCTTTGACTCACCAAGAGTATTTCCGAAAACGTTCATCCAGTAGATGTGTCCGTCATCCATACGGAACATATCCCACTCTTCGTCTGTGTAGAACGCCTTAAGGTTTGGATAATTGTCAAGATAATCATCCCATGGAATAAGAACATCATTATCGTAGAGCTGCATCATAGCATCTCCACCGTTGATGAAGTCAGGATAATCACCACCTGCGATGATTGTTCCTATAGCCTCAGCATCTGTCTGACCTGTAAGCCATGTCTCCTTAACTTTAACACCGGTCTTCTCAGCGATGATCTGCTGGATCTCGTTGTCATCGTTAATCTCTGTACCAGGCATTGCTATGAACATATCAAATTCCTTAACATCACCTGATGCAGCTGTTGCTTCTGTTGTGTCCTCCTCACCAGTCTGTGCTTCAGTAGCAGCTGTTGTTGCAGCTTCTGTGTCACTTGGAGCCTCTGTTGACTTGGAATCACCACCACAACCTGAAAGAGCAGTTGCCATCATAGCTGCAGTGAGGCCGACAGTTGTCAGCTTCTTAGCCCACTTCTTCATACTAAACCTCCTTTTAAAATAAAAAAATTGTATGATACCCAATGTTCGGGCAATTAGGTAAATTTATTATATTCTTTATATCGTTTTTTCGCTCCCCACAAACTCTCAAAAAACACCCTACAAATTCTTAATCATTTATTTAGCGTTTATTAATTTTTTATATAAAAAATCCCCTAAAAAGCCTTGTTTTAGGGGATTTTCACTACTTTATATGCGTTATGTCAACTACAAAACTCTGAATTTGCCTTATGTTAACTACTCCGCGTTTTTCTGTCTTCTGTACTGTGACGGAGTCACGCCTTTGACTTCGATAAACTTTCTGATGAAGTAATCACTGTTCTTATATCCTACCGCCGAAGATATATCCACTATCCTGTCGGAAGTATTGATAAGCATCTTCGCAGCCTCGTTGATCCTGTAGTTTGTCAGGTAGTCCTTAAAGGACACGCCGTACTTCTTGCTGAACAGAGATCCGAGATAACTGCAGTTGATGAAATATTTCTCACTGAGTTTCTTCAGGCTCAGGTTCTCGCTGTAATGCTCCTTGATATCTTTTTCCACATCCTTCAGGATACCGTGGGACATATTCTTTCTCAACTGCTGCAGATAATCCGCATACTCGCAGGCAAACTTATACATATGCTTGCTGCTTCCTCGCTTGAAACCGTCGTCGAAGGAGCTCTCGCTTATACGATGAAGTATCTCTTCCTGATCTATCTCGTCATCCAGTTCAACCGCCATATGGATGAGCTGAAACAGCAGATAGTTGATGTTCAGGCTTACGGAGTTACCGAGACCCGCAGCTCCGATATCATCGTAAAAGCTGTTCACGCATTTATGGATAAGAGTCTCATCGTTCAGCTCAATAGCTCTGATAAGCTCATCTATACTGTTCTTGAATATCATTTCCTTGCCCGGATTGACACTCATTTCCTTCTCGTAAGTAACCACCGGTCTCAGTTCATGGAACACTTCCTGAGACTTCAGTATGCATGCCGAACTGTAGGACTTTGAAAGAGATGATATATCCGGAACCTTCTTACCGGAAATGATACGGATATCACTGCACAGAGATTCCGCCAGAGTCTTCTGAAGATAAGCCAGATACTCCATATCATCCATATTCTTTTCCTGTGCCATGTAGTCACAGTAGATCAGACCGGTATCGTAACTTCCGTGATTAAGAGCCACATCATAGAAGAGATGCTTTTTATCCGCTCCCAGCATCTGCTCAGCCAGCTCATCAAGCTCGCGTCTGTACTGAAGGACTCCGCCCTCGGCCACTTCGCTCTCTTCAATGTCGGGACGTTCTATGATGACGTACCTTACGCCCTCCGAAAGTTTCATATTGTTCTTGATATACTCCAGTCCTGCCTCATCATACTTACCGATGATCAGAGCCATGAGATGCTTCTGAAAATACGCAGTCTCCGTTTCTTCATGGTGCTTCTCGATCTTGATGTTCTCCTGACTCATATCGGTAATCTTATGGAGTATCCCCAGAAGTTCATCCTTCTTGATAGGCTTCAGAAGATAATCCAGACAACCGTAACGTATGGCATCTCTTGCATATTTAAAATCATTGTAACCGCTGAGGATCACAAAATACGCATCGGAGATCTTCTCTTCCTTAACCTTCTGAACCAGTTCTATACCGTTCATGACCGGCATCTTTATATCGGTTATTACCAGATCTATCTTGTTTTCTCTCAGATATTCCAGTGCTTCAAGTCCGTTTTCCGCTATTTTAACTATTTCGAAATTCTGTCTTTTCCAATTGATGAGAACCTTAAGACCTTGTGCTATAAACGGCTCATCATCAACAATCATAACCTTTAGCAATATTCTTCCCTTCTTTATTCTCTTATTTCCGCAAACGGCATAGTTATGATCACCGTTGTTCCTACTCCTTCCTCGCTTTCGAGGTCAAATGTTACCTTATCGTTTGTAAGCATCTTAAGACGAAGGCTGGCGTTGGTCATACCGATTCCTCTTCCCGCCTTCAGGAGGTTGATGTTTGCATTTCTCAGCTTAAACAGCAGGATATCCCGTGTTTCTTCGTCGATACCGCTTCCCGTATCCTCAACCTCAATGACCATATTATCATCCCTTGCATAGATCCTTACAAAGATCCATCCCGGTTCGGTCTTACTTTCTATCCCGTGAACGCACGCATTTTCCACGAAGGTAACTATGGAAAGCTTCGGCAGTTCCATATCCAGACAATCCGGATCCACATCCAGGTCGTAACTGAGTCTGTCACCGAATCTGTATTTCTGCAGTTCCAGATAGGCTTCAATAAACTTCATTTCTTCGCCTACCGACACTTTATCGGAATGCCAGTTCACATTTGCTCTCTGCATCATGGCAAGATGCTCTACCATTTCGGCGGTTTCTTTCTCCTGCTTTATGAGACTGTGCATACGGATACTCTCGAGAGCGTTGAACAGGAAATGCGGGTTGATCTGGCTGTGAAGAGCCTGAAGTTCTGCATTCTGTTTTGCAATATCACTCTCCTGCTGTCTGAGCTTATCAACGTAGACAGTCTGGATAAGGCCGTTCATTCTGTCGGCCATCTTATTATAATTTACCATAAGAGAAGTTATCTCGTCATTTCCGTCTATCTTCTCTTTATTGATCTTCATAAGCTTTTCGGAATCCGCTTTCTTGAAGATCCTGTCCAGTCTGTGGATTCTTCTGGCAACAGATCTGTCCAGATTTCCGATCATATATATCGGAAGAAAAATATTGAAGATAAAGAGCGCTACGATGACCGCCAGCCATTCTCTGTTAAGGGCAAGGAAATTCCTGTTCCTGCTCTTAAGATAAATGGTATATGTGTTTCCGTAGAGACTTAAATCTCTCCTGTAATCGTATTTTAAATCCTTATCCATAAAGGTATAGGTTTCTCTCAGATGCGTTCCGCCCGTATTGGTCATAAGCAGTCTGTCGCCCTGACAGATATATACATCCGATTCGATACTGTCATTCAGAACCATGTCCTGGAAGTTTCTGTAGTTGATCTCCATCTTCATAACTTTTTCGCAGCTGTTATTCTGATGTTTATCAAGCTTTCTTACCAGGAGAATAGTCCTCTTGGAGAAGGTTTCGGTTCTATCCTTTGTGAACACGAACATCAGGACGATACCGTCGTTCTCCTTCAGTTTTTTATACCACTCTTCGTTCTCTACATTCGACAGCTTATAGAACATACCACCGTTAAGTATGGTTTCGTTATCGGCATATATGGAGATAGTCTCGTTACCGTTACCCAGCATACTTTCATAGAGTGAGTTCTTTTTAAATACGGCATACTCATTGTAATAATCCAGCGCCGTCTTGTACTTCTTGTTCAGAAGTTCTTCTATTCTGTAGTTCTTGTAAATATTCCTGATCACCGACGCCGGGTATTCCAGTCCTTCCTGGATACTGTATCTTACCGCCTCCGCGTCACTTTCCAGTTCCTTCATCTTTGTTATCTGTCCGATCCTGTATACATTGTAAAAGACAATTCCGTCCGTTACCACCAGAGGAACCAGCACACAGAACACAAAAAGAAGAACCATTTTCTTTCGAAGTGTCAGCTTATTCAGATAACTGTCCGTTTCAGGAAACCCCTTTGCCATCATCCACTCCCGTGCAGTTCAACCGATCAGTCCTTACTCCTTATGTGTACATATCTCAAATGTCGCTTCATGTTCCGGATTAACCAGCTTATCTATCTTACATACCTTGATGGCCCTTCCTCCATCTATAGCTACAGGCGTTCCTTCTCTGTTCATGAAAGCCTGTACGTAATCCTCTATGGTTTCAATCTTATGATCAAACATCATTCCGCCCTTCGGGCCTTCATAGAAGAAATGTATATCCGATCCTGCGGACATCGGCACATTCAGCTTCTGTGCATATTTATAAGCAAGAGCGTTCATGTTGTCGCCGTTGGCTGCATTGTATACTTCTATTCCGTCGCATACGCTCGGTGTAAGATGTATCTTTGTAAGATAATCTCTTTCTCTGTATGGATGAGCCTGAACCATGATACCGCCGCCCTGATGAACACGCTTATATACCTCGCTCCTGCTCTGTTCCATTATATCATCATTTTCCAGAAGCCACTTCTCATCCACTCCGTAAAGAAGATACTCGTCTCCTTCGAAGTTATACTCAATTCCGAAAAGGACCGTGAAATCCTTATCCTGTGCTTCCGCGTACGCAGCCTCGTATCCGCTCACATACATTTTAACTCTTTCTTCCCAGGAAAGTTCCTTCGGAACAGCGCTGTTTCCGTTAAAGAAATGATCGGTTACGATTATGCCGCTGTAACCCTGTTCCTTCATGTAGTTTATATAATCTCTGCCATGCACTCTTCCGCACCTGCTGGCTTCGCAGGTATGAAGATGTGTCTCCATTATAAAAGACATTCCTTTTCCTTTCCTCATAAGTAAGAAAAGCCACACCGGCGGTGTGACTCTTCTGACAACATTCGTATTAAATTATGCAACCATTGTTGCTTCGTCAAGTCCCTTATCAGAATAAACAGTTCCAAAGCCTCTGTCAAGGGGTACGATTGCAATTGCACTGTCAAGATCCTCAAGTCCTATCTCGGCTTCCGCAGGATTGTCCATTACCGAAATATCCACGATTATACCTGCCTCAAAACGTCTTGAAAGATCACTCATATTCATACTGAGATCATAAAATGTTTCAGCATCCAGAACATAGGAAAGTGATATTATATCGAATGGCTTTCCGCCTGATACCTGGAATCTGTTGAACCATTTCTTTGCCTTCTCGTTATCGGTGCTGTCCTCTGTTCCGAGAATCACCTTGCAAGCCGGGTTTACAGCCTTAACCGCATTTATACATGCGTTGATCATTCTTGTCTGTTCCTCAAAGCTGAGTGTAATTCCCTGAAGCTCGTTAAATATATCTGTATCTATTTCTATAAATGCAGGAACCGCTCCGTTCTGTGAAAGAACCGTAAAGAGCTTGTGGATATTTTCGAATCCGGCTCTCTCTGCCTTTCTAACGAACATTCTGTTGTCAGTTCCCGTCTCTGCCATAACTTCTTCGTAAAGTGAAAGAAGTCCGAGTTTTGCGCACCATTTAAGTCCGAGGCTTGTTGCGTCTTTTCCCAGTTCCACAATTGCATCAGCACTATCATAAATTCCGTTCTTAAGCGTGATCACGCTCATTAAAGTATCCACACCCTTTGTCTTGAGGGCATTCATTCTGTCTTTTCCGACGCCGTCTGCTACATTAACTATTCTGCTTAAGTTACTCATTTAACAACCTCGCATTTTCTTCTTTTTATTTTTCCCTATACACACATCTACACTTCAAATTTTATTATCATTTCAACTAACTTTCAATTCGTATAACTTCACGAAAATGAGGTCCGTTTTTGTAACTATTAACGGATGTTACCAAAAAAGTGAATTTTACGTGACCGAAATTATCTGATATTATAATGGTGTTATTTTTTCTGATAAGCTTATGGGTAAAGGATGTAATAATGGATAGCAATAACGGTTTTATGGATAAAATGAACCGCGACATCGCGGTGATCTTCGACTTTAACGGGACATGCATTTTCGACGGAAAACTCCATGACAAAGCATGGCGTCTTTATGTGGAAGAACTGACTCTCACGGATGTCAGCGACGAGGATGCGGCGGAGTTGATACAGGGTCATACAGCCAAGGAGATACTGGAACATTTTCTGGGATATGAGCTGAACGATAACATGATCTTCCAGCTGTCCGAGGAAAAGGAAAGGATCTACAGAAGCATGCTGGTGAAGGAAGATGTACAGCTTGCTCCGGGTCTGGAGGAATTCCTGAACTATCTTCTGCTGGCCCGTGTAAAGAGGACCATAGCCACCACCGCCAATCTCGACAACATGAATCTGTACTTCGAAAGATACAATCTGGAAAGATGGTTCAAATGGGAAGACGTGGTAATAGGTGCCGGCAACATCCCGCTCAAGCCTCATCCGGACCTTTATCTTGCTGCCATAACAAAACTGGAAATGCCGACAGACCGAATAGTGGTTTTCGAGGACAGCACCTCAGGAGTTAAGGCCGCCGCTTCCGCCGGAATAAATCACATCATCGGTATAACGGGAGACAGCCACAACAAATCCCTGATGAATCATCCGGGTGTCATGGCTGTCATTGATAACTTCTATGAATTATCCTCTATTGAATTATAAGCAATGCTTTAGATATTGTTGTGACATATTCCGTCTATGATGGTCTTAACATCCTCTATATCTTTCTGCACTCTGGCTCTTTCTTCCATATAATCAATCTTTTCGGTCCAGTTGATCTTATCAAAAGAATTGTTTATATAATTGCCGGTTGCAACAACTACTCTGTTACCCTCAAAACTCATGGCTATCTTACCGTACTTTTTCTTCAGCTTCAGCAGCTGCTCCATATAGTTCGGTGTAAGAAGATAGAATACGTCATGAGCATCCTCGGAGAATACATCGTACGCATCATTGAACTCCAGACTTTCCATAGTTATAAGATTCCTCTTTCCGCCTTCCCAGCGATGGTAAAATGAATCTGAATATACCTTTGTTGTATTCACAAATTTATTGGGAAGATCAAACATGAGAATTCTTCCTTCAAACATAATGGTATCATTGTATTTTTTATGTATATTCATATTCATAAGTCTTACATCGGACATTTTGAAATTAACGCCCTTATAAGACGCTTCGATATAATCTTCGGTTACCGTTTTTGTCCCTGTTGCGATAAGCTTAAGATCATTTACTTCTATTAGTGAAAATCCGCCCTTGCTTGAATAAAATACATTATCGAAATTATCCCTTAACGGCTGCTCCACAAAAAGATCTTTATAAAGCTTTTTATATGCCGGATGTGCACCTCTGTAAAGCAGTACTCCCAAAACACCCAGTACTATTCCAATATAAAATGCACTCTCACTTTGAAAAATCATCGAATACGAAAAAAGCAAAATTCCCACTCCGACTATGACTACTCCCGCAGTTGCCCGGATCCTGTACTCATTCATTTTTCTCATTGATGCCTGAATTCCCATTTCTTTACGCTCCCTTAATACTTAACCTAAAATATAAAAAAAGCGAGTCCTTGACCATGGTGGTTTTCCATAGTCAAGTCTCGCATAATTACTACATAACCGGAATAAATCGTGATGACGATACATGTAAACGGCCTTGCGGTCGATTGCTACTCCCTTGATATAAGGGATGTTAACACTTCTCTGTATTCTCTGTCAATCAAAATCCGCTCACAAAAGAAAAATGTGACTGCTGTTATATAAAGCAGATATTCAGGTATCCGTCTTCAAACTTTGCTCCCGATATCTCGCAATCCTTAAACTCATCCGGCATAGGGAAACGTCTGCTTTCGTTTCTTACGCCTACTACTATCTCTCCCGAGATCTGCTCGAGGCGAAGCTCATCCTTATCCGCATAAGGAAGATATATCTTTAAGCTGCTGTTCTCCTTATCCGGTACATATATCTCTTTTGTGAAGAGCACTTTATCCGGATCCTCGTCACCGT